>DAINOB010000179.1:0-5266 GCA_036735585.1 Cytophagales bacterium
GATTGTACTGGTAAGCCTTTACTCAGAAGTTCTGCTATTGTAGTTTTTGGAGCATTAAAGAAAAGCGTAGAATTAGACGGCAAAGAAATTTGGTGTAACAGGACTTGAGGTACGAGTGTACCAAAATCAAAGATCACAGCATTCTCTTCAAATGAATCTTTATCAGGCTTGGGTACATGAACAACCTGTATATTTGTATTGAATTTCTTGGCGATTGACGCTAATTCAGAATCGTTGCCTACAATGTATACTTTCATGAGTCTTTTGCTCAAAATAAGTGAAAACTCATTTACCTACCACAATAAATCTCCTATGTCAAATACGATCATCATTAAGACTGAGAAAGCTCCAGCGCCTATAGGGCCATACAATCAAGCAATCTTAGCAGGAAATACCCTTTATGTTTCAGGTCAAATTGCTTTAGATACACAAACTGGAGAAATGCTAAACGATACTATAGAACAAGAGATTAAAACAGTAATGAACCATATTGTCTGCATATTGAGTGAGGCAGGATTTTCTCTTAATAATGTGGTGAAATGCAGCATTTTCCTAAAGGATTTTAATGACTTTGGCCTTGTAAATCAGATATATGGAAGTTTTTTTACTTCTTCTGCACCTGCTAGAGAAACCGTGGAGGTAAGTAGACTTCCAAAAGACGCAAGAGTGGAAATCAGCTGTGTTGCGGTAAAATGAAAAAACAAGGCTCTTTGTTTTTAAGAAGAACAGAAGTTCTAGTTGTAAACAGCTCGCCTGATCAAGTAAAGCATGGAGCAGAAGCATTATTGCAATCGCTTACTCCATCGAATGGATTTTATCGCCATCCGATGATGACTGTAATACCCGGTAAAGTCTCGAGTGATGGCTTTGAACTCGTTTTTAGAAGGTCTTTTCCTCAACATTTTGCTCCTTACATTAAGTCTACATTTGGCGAATGTTCCTCAGGAACTATGATTATGTTTAGTTTCCGTCTGCAGCCCCAAACAAATTTTTTTATTTTATTGACATCATTCATAGGCCTATTTACTTCAATCTTGTTCATGTTTGTGGCAAATCAGCTGATTATCGGGCTTGCAATTTGGCTTGCCCTGTTATTGGTTTATCTATTTATTAGTTATCAGTTTACACAGCTTTGCAACGAAGCATCTAGCTTTATAGCTGAGCACTTCCATGATCTTTCTAATCGCACAGCATGAGCCTTTATAGGGCTTTTAGTAGCTTTGCTTCACCAATAATTTATTCATGAATAAGCAAGTTAAAGTTCGATTTGCACCTAGTCCTACTGGGCCTTTGCATATAGGTGGGGTCCGCACAGCATTGTACAACTACTTGTTGGCAAAAAAGCTGGGTGGACAGATGATCTTAAGAATTGAAGATACAGACCAAGGTCGATTTGTACCGGGAGCTGAAGATTACATTATAGAGGCATTACAATGGTGTGGAATTAAAATAGACCAAGGGCCACGTGAAGGTGGGCCATTTGCACCGTACAGACAATCGGAGCGTAAAGCGATGTATATGCAGTATGCCATGCAACTTGTAGAAGCTGGCCATGCCTATTATGCTTTTGATACTGCTGAAGAATTAGACGCCATGCGTGAAAGATTAAAAGCAGCAAGAGTTCAAAACCCGCAGTATAATAGTGTTACAAGGGAGACAATGAAGAATTCACTTACTCTCCCTGAAGATGAAGTCAAAGCATTGATCGAATCAGAAACACCGTATGTGATCAGACTTAAAGTGCCCAGAAAAGAGGAAGTACGCCTCAAAGATATGATCCGAGGCTGGGTAATGGTGCATTCTTCCTCATTAGATGATAAAGTGATTATGAAATCAGATGGCATGCCCACCTATCATCTTGCTAATGTGGTAGACGACCACCTAATGGAAATTACGCATGTGATCAGAGGAGAGGAATGGCTTCCTTCTGCGCCTTTGCATGTATTGCTCTACCGATATTTAGGCTGGGAAGACACCATACCTCAATTTGCCCATTTGCCCCTTTTACTCAAACCTGATGGCAATGGAAAATTGAGCAAGCGCGATGGGGATCAGTTAGGCTTTCCTGTTTTTCCTTTGGACTGGAAAGATCCAAACACAGGCGAAACTTATTCAGGATTTAGAGAAAAAGGGTTTTACTCAGAAGCAGTAGTTAATTTTCTTGCCTTTTTAGGCTGGAATCCAGGAACCGAGCAAGAAATATTTAGCATGGATGAATTAATCGATGCCTTTAGTGTGGAACGAATAGGCAAATCAGGCACCAAATTCGACTTTCAAAAAGCCCAATGGTTCAATCATCATTATCTCATGCAGCAATCAGATGATGCTCTTTGGGAAAGCCTAAAATCAGATGTTATTAAGCACAACTTAGCTTTCGATGAAGCCAAAGGGCCGCAAATAGCATCCATGCTTAAAGAAAGGGCTACTTTTCCTTCTGATTTATGGAAAGAAGGGTATTTTATTTTTCAGAGACCAAGTGAATATGATGCAGATGTAGTTGCCAGCAAATGGACCTCAGATGCACAAATAGTCCTGGATACGTTTTCTAAATCCTTGGACAACCTTTCTTCCTTTGTATCAGTTGAGATTAAGGCTGCTTTTGAAAATGCAGCACAAACTTGTGGAGTGAAGCCCGGGAAAGTCATGCAAGCACTTAGGTTGGCCATTACAGGAGTTGGAATGGGTCCGGATTTGATGCTTACCATGGAAATTCTAGGCAAGACCGAAACTCAGGAAAGACTTAACAAAGCTTTAATAGAAATCGTTGTTTCTGTATAACGGTAATAACATGAGCACAAACAAAGATTCTAAAAAAGACCAGCCCAAAGTTCATAGTGAGCTAAAAGGCTTTGCCTATGAGATTAATGCCTTTGGTGAGCTTAGCAGCACCCTTTCTATTGATCAGATCAACCACTTTCTGAACAATCATGTAGAGGACAAAAAGCTAACGCAACCTATAGAAACAAAAATCAAAAAAACTAAAAAGAAGTGACTTTTTATGAGTCACCTCTAGGCGATCCAATATGGAAAACATAAAAATTGGCATTATCAGAGAGGGGAAGCAACCTCCAGACCAACGCGTGGCTTTTCTTCCTCAACAGATAGCAGATTTGATCAAAAAACATCCTGAGCTTAATTTTTATGTGCAATCCTCCGCAGTGCGCTGTGTTCCAGACGAAGCTTATAGTGCTTACAACATTCCGGTGGTAGATGATTTAAGTAGTTGCGATATTTTATTCGGAATTAAGGAAGTGCCTATTGATCAATTGATGGAGGGAAAAGTGTATTTTTTCTTCTCTCATACCATCAAGAAACAAGCTTACAATAAAAAATTACTTCAAAGTATACTTGACAAAAACATCACCCTTATCGATTACGAGTGCCTTACAGATGAAAAAGGAAATAGACTTGTAGCATTTGGAAGATATGCAGGCCTTGTGGGGGCTTACAATGCTTTGTGGGTTTGGGGAAAAAGGACAGGACTTTACCAACTTAAAAGAGCATACGCTTCTCAAAACCTACTGGAAATGTTTGAAAATGTTTCTCAACTATCCATTTCGAACATCAAAATAGCAGTGACTGGGGGTGGACGTGTGAGCAATGGAGCTATGGAGATGCTGGATACCGCAGGTATCAAAAAAGTTTCTGTGGAAGACTATCTACATCATGATTTCCATGAACCGGTATATGCTCAGCTCAGATCACAAGATTATTACAAGCATAAAAATGGCAACTGGGATAGTCAAGAATTTTATCAAAACCCTAATGCCTATAAATCCAATTTTTCGGCTTTTACTGAAGTGACAGATATTTTGATCCATGCCGCCTACTGGGACAATAGAGCTGATATCTTATTCTCAACAGATCAAATGAAGGACTCATCTTTTAAGATAAAAGTTATAGCAGATATCACCTGCGATATCAAAGGTTCTATACCTTCTACCCTTAGAGCAAGCACCATTCTTGATCCTGTGTATGATTATGACCCTAAAAGTGAGCTTGAAAGACCAGCATTTTCTAATGAGAATCACATTCAAGTGATGGCTATTGACAATCTCCCAACAGAGGTGCCTTACGATGCTTCTGAAGAATTTGGAAACATGCTAGGGCAGCATGTGATTCCTCACCTAAAAAGTCGCGCCCAATCTGACATCATTCAAAGAGCTATTATTACCCATAAAGGACATCTAACCCAACGATTTCAATATTTGGAAGACTTTGTATCTACAACAGTCTGAGTGAGATATTTAATGATAAGTTTTGATAATTGAAGGGTGGGTCTAACTTTGTAATCACTTTTATACGCCTTTCAGCATGGACAAATATTCATACATCGCCAACGCTCATGGTTCTGTCATTGATGACCTTTACAGATCCTATCAAAATGATCCCCAATCTGTAGATTATAGCTGGCAAAAATTTTTCGAAGGCTTTGATTTTCACGCCAATGGCAATGGAAGTGCACCATCAGCAGTCTCCACAGAAACAGTGGATAAGGAAATTAAAGTCCGCAATCTTATACATGCTTACAGAACCAGGGCTCATCTAAAAGCAAAGACCAATCCAGTAAGAGAAAGAATAGATAGAAAAGCGCTGCTAGACCTAGCTGACTTTGGACTTACTGACTCAGATTTGGATCAGAGCTTCGAAGCGGGCAATGAAATAGGAATCGGTACTGCCACCCTGAAGAAAATCGTTGATTCTCTCAAGTATATTTATGAAGGTACAGTAGGTTTTGAATACATGTATGTGCGCGAGCCCGATATTCAAAGCTGGCTCAAACAAAAAATAGAAAAGGAAGCACTTGCATTTAACCCATCCATTGAAGAAAAAAAGCGAATACTATCCAAATTGAATGATGCGGTAGTTTTTGAAAACTTCCTGCATACCAAGTACATAGGCCAGAAAAGATTTTCTCTTGAAGGTGGAGAAACTACTATTCCTGCCCTAGATGCTATTATTATGCATGGAGCAGATTTCGGTATTAAAGAAGCCGTGGTCGGTATGGCTCATAGAGGTAGGCTCAATGTTCTGAGCAACATCATGGGCAAAACTTATGAGCAAATCTTCAATGAATTTGAGGGTAACGTAGACATCAACAATACTATGGGTGATGGCGATGTGAAATACCACATGGGCTATTCCTCCTTAGTGACCTCACCACAGGGCAATGAAATAAATATTAAGCTTGCTCCAAATCCCTCACATCTTGAAGCTGTAAACCCAGTAGTAGAAGGTTTCGTAAGGGCTAAGGGCGATAGCATGT
>DAINOB010000180.1:0-5262 GCA_036735585.1 Cytophagales bacterium
TGGGGTTTTTCAAAACCACACGCTTAGTGACATTGCCCACATTGGTAAAAACTGTGTCAAACAAAACCGTGTCGGCAGAAAATTGCAAAAATACGCTTCCTGGACTGGGCAACTCTTCTTTTGGTCTGCAGGAATCAATAGCCAACAAAAAGAAAAGGATCAACAGAAGTGTAAAACCACTGTGCTTAGATTGATTATAAAAAAAGGAACTAATCCGAAGCGCCATTGCCTATTTCTCCATTTCTATCAGCCAATCTTAATTTTTCAATAAAATCGCTGATGTCGCCATCCATTACGGTGGGCAAGTTGTATACGGTATGGCCTATCCTGTGATCTGTGATTCTACTTTGAGGATAGTTGTAAGTTCTGATTTTATCCGAGCGATCTCCTGTTCCCACCATTGATTTTCTTTGCGCTCCTATTGCATCGTTGTGTTTTTGTAGCTCTATTTCGTAAAGCCTTGAGCGAAGTACTTTCAATGCTTTTTCAAAATTTTTGATCTGCGATTTTTCATCTTGACAAGATACCACCAATCCTGAGGGGAGGTGGGTAAGTCTTACGGCTGAGTAGGTAGTGTTCACCGATTGACCACCTGGGCCTGAAGAACAAAACGTATCCTTGCGCACATCATTCATGTTGATTTCCACTTCTACTTCTTCCACTTCGGGTAAAACGGCTACTGTGGCTGCGGAAGTATGTACCCTGCCTTGGGTTTCGGTGGCAGGCACACGCTGCACACGATGAACGCCACTTTCATATTTCATTTTTCCATAAACATCCTCTCCGCTGAGCATGGCAATGATTTCTTTGTAGCCTCCAGATGTTCCTTCGGTAAAGTCCAAGACTTCTACCTTCCATCTCTGCTCGTCGGCAAAGCGCTGGTACATACGAAACATATCCCCTGCAAAAATTGCGGCTTCATCCCCTCCAGTGCCGGCCCTGATCTCAAGGATAGCGTTTTTGAAGTCATTTGGGTCTTTAGGAATCAGCAGTTCTTTTAGCTGCTCTTCCAGTTGATCGGCCTTGGGTTGTAATTCGTCTAACTCCATTTTGGCCATTTCCCGAAATTCTTCGTCTTTTTCTTTGTCTATGATTCTCCTTGAGTTGTCAATGTTGCTTAATACCTCTTTGTATTGCATGTAGAGGGTAGTGATCTTGTCAAGGTCTTTGTATTCTTTGCTCAGCTTGGAATAATTTTTCATGTCAGCCATAGCTTCTGGCTGAATGATCAAATTGCCCACTTCAACAAATCTTCTGCTTAATTCTTCTAGTTTATCAATCATGTGTACTCCCTACGTGGCTGCAAAGATAGGTATTCCGTTTTTGGTGTGCTTTAGCAAGCTTTAACTTAAATACACTCCAAAATCTTCTTCCTCAAACGATACTCTGATATGTTCTTGAAGGGTGGTAGCAAGACTATAGCCTATAAAATCGGCTCCCAGTGGAAATTGATGATGGCCCCTATCTACCAGAACAGCAATTTGAAGCATTTCTAAGGGCAGCAACATCAAAGGCTTAAGACCATATAAAATGGTGCGGCCAGTATTCAAAACATCGTCTACAATAATTATTCGAAAGGGAGAGGATGTTTCCTTTAATTCAGGTAATAAGTGTATAGCTGAGGATTGCGGTCTGCTTTTATCCAATTGAATGGTATGAATAAACACGGGAGGCGCGCCAATAAGCTTTAGTTCTTTTGCAATCATTGTTGCCAGCACCTCACCGCTACCATTTATGGGAGCCAATACCAGTGAGTTTGCTTCAAAATGCTGTTCATATATCTGCCAAGCCAGTCTCTTTATCTTTTGTAAGGTTTGATCTTTATTGAGTACCTGGGTTTGCATAGCGTTTGATTGCATTTGTCAAAAATACTAGAAAAAAGTTTTGGTATGCATGGTTGACTTTCTCTATCTAGATCGGTTAAGTCATAAAAAAAGCCCCTTAAAGCGGGGCTAATTTTTAAATCAATAATGTATCAAACTCAAGGCAGTGTTTCCACCAAAACGATCACTTTGTTTTCCAATACTTCTACCACACCTCCGTCAATAGGAAAACTTTGCTTATTTCCATTTGCATTCACCGTCACTTCACCTTTGCCTAGGCTTGAAATAAGGGGTGCGTGTTGATTTAGTACTTCGAAAGAACCGTCAGTTCCGGGAAACTTCGCAGACTGCACTTCTCCCTCGAACAACTTTTTATCTGGAGTAATGATTTCTATGTGCATGCTACTTATTTGGCGGCAGCCATTAGCTTTTGACCTTTTTCCACTGCCTGCTCAATAGTTCCTACCAAGTTAAAGGCAGCTTCTGGCAGATGATCATACTTTCCATCCATGATTTCATTAAAGCCACGAATGGTGTCTTTAATGTCTACCAGTTCACCTTTAAGACCTGTAAACTGCTCCGCTACGTGGAAAGGCTGAGAAAGGAAGCGCTGCACTCTTCTAGCTCTGTGAACTATAAGTTTGTCTTCTTCAGAGAGTTCGTCCATACCAAGGATGGCGATGATATCCTGAAGTTCTTTGTATCGTTGTAGAATGCTTTTTACTCGCTGAGCTGTGTTGTAATGCTCTTCACCAACAATATCTGCCGTTAAAATTCTGGAGGTAGAATCCAAAGGGTCTACCGCAGGATAGATCCCCAATTCAGAGATCTTTCTTGAAAGTACAGTAGTAGCATCCAAGTGAGCAAAAGTAGTAGCAGGGGCTGGATCAGTAAGGTCATCCGCGGGTACATAAACTGCCTGTACAGAAGTGATAGAACCTCTTTTGGTAGAGGTAATCCTTTCTTGCATGGCACCCATTTCTGTGGCGAGAGTTGGCTGGTAACCTACCGCAGAGGGCATACGACCCAATAGAGCGGATACTTCTGAACCGGCCTGAGTAAATCTAAAAATATTATCCACGAAGAAAAGGATATCCTTTCCAGGTCCTTTGCCATCGCCATCTCTATAGCTTTCTGCAATCGTGAGACCAGTGAGTGCAACACGTGCCCTAGCTCCTGGAGGTTCATTCATCTGACCGAAAACAAACGTAGCTTTAGAATCTTTCAATTTTTCTTCATCTACTTTAGAAAGATCCCATCCACCTTCTTCTAGGGAATGTAAAAACTCGTCACCGTAGGTTACGATGCCAGCTTCAATCATTTCTCGTAGTAAGTCATTGCCTTCACGGGTTCTTTCCCCCACTCCTGCAAACACCGATAATCCCGAGTAAGCTTTTGCAATGTTGTTAATCAACTCTTGAATCAATACAGTCTTACCTACACCTGCTCCTCCAAAAAGGCCGATTTTTCCACCTTTGGCATAGGGCTCGATTAGGTCAATTACTTTGATTCCTGTATAAAGTACTTCGCTGGAAGTAGAAAGGTCTTCAAATCTTGGAGCAGATCTGTGTATGGGCAAGCGAACCTCAACATTGGGTTGAGGAATCCCATCTATGGCTTCACCTACTACATTGAACAATCTACCTTTGATAGAATCGCCAGTAGGAACAGTAATGGGGCCGTTGAGATCAATTACATCCATACCTCTGGTAAGTCCTTCTGTAGAGTCCATGGAGATGGTACGTACTCTATCTTCACCCAAGTGCTGTTGAACTTCTAACACTACTTTTGCACCATTTTCTTTAGTTATTTCTAGTGCATCTAAGATGTTGGGCAATCTGCTGGATTCTGCTTCAAAGCTTACATCTACCACAGGACCAATTACCTGCGTTACTTTTCCTTTATTGACTTTGCTACTCATGAGCTAGATAAAAAGATGATTGAAAACGATTATTGACGATTTGATTTCGTTGGTTGAATTCAGGCTGCAAAAGTAGGGCTTAGGTTCATAGAATCAAAGTGTTGTCTAGAATTACCCATTAGCTTTGCAACTCATTGATAGGCAATAAGATGCGAAAGGTAGTTCCTTTGCCTACCTCAGAGGCTTTCACGAAAATCTTACCATGATGATAAGTTTCAATTATTCTTTTTGCTAAGGTTAGTCCTAATCCCCAACCTCTCTGTTTTGTGGTAAATCCTGGTTCGAATACTTTGTGGATTTGCTTTTTCAAAATGCCCTTGCCAGAATCAGTGACATCTACAATTACTTTACCTTCAGAGGTAGATGCAAGTTCTACCGTTACTTGTCCTTGAGTGCCTATGGCATCCACAGCATTTTTACATAGATTTTCTATCACCCAGCTAAAAAGAGATTTGTTCAGATTAATATTTACTGGTGATTGAAAATGGTTTTCAAGGTGCAAAGTGATTTTTGAGCTGATGCGTTTGCGTAAATACGCTAAAGTCTCCTCTATTACTTGTTCCAAATTTTCTTCTCGAAGGGCTGGCTTTGAACCTACATTAGAAAATCGGGCGGTAATCATTTCTAGGCGGTCTACATCTTTTTCAAGCTCAACGATGGCAGGCTCGTTGGCAAACTGCTCGGACGATTTAAAGTATTCTACCCACGCCATCAACGCAGAAAGAGGAGTCCCCAACTGATGGGCAGTCTCTTTGGACAATCCCACCCACACACGATCTTGTTCCGCCCTTCTGGAATAACTAAACGCCAAGTAACTGAAGAAGATAAATATTGAAATGATGCCCAACTGCAAAATAGGGTACACTTTGAGTTGCGTGATCAATGCTGAGTTTTTGTAATATATAAATTGGGTAATACCGGGTGCTATTTCTACCTCAATGGGTTCATAGATACTTTTCATATCCACTATTTCTTCCATCAATTTATCAGTCCTGTCTTGCTCGGTTATCGCAGGATCGAAATTGATATTGATGTAGCTTACTGGATTACCCTCACTATCTGCAATAATTACAGGAATGGAAAGGTTTTTATTTTCACTGACTACTTCTTCAATTATAAAAGAAATACCTTCTATATCCTCGTTATCTGGATTAGAGATGAATTGTAGGGCCTTAGCATATAAATCTATCTGTTGACGCTCTCTTTCAGCCAATACCTTCACCAATTGATTGGTATACCAAAGAGAAGTGCCTCCAATTACTACCGCAGTTAGCAGTATAAGAAGCTTAAACCTGTATTTATTTTGATAAATATTCACTCGTTCAAATTCAGGTAAATCTATGCAAATAGGTGTATTCAAATGAATTTTCACTTTCAGGCACCTGGTACGAGAGCCTCATAGTTGTCATTTCTGTTTATCCACCATGAGTTTACATGCTCAGTTTAAACTCTATTTTTGCATTATGTCTATACACCGCTTTGCGATTATTGATTGCGGAACCAACACCTTCCATTTGC
>DAINOB010000181.1:0-5229 GCA_036735585.1 Cytophagales bacterium
GATACTTGAACCCTACCAGCTCATTGTGATTCATTTCAGGGAATACATTCACGTGACATAGCTGCTTGCTGTTCTCATTGATCTGCTGCTGAATTCGTACAATAAGCGGCAAAAATCTTGAGTCAGCATATAATATGGGAAATCTCCCCTTCATCACGTCAGCAAATTGTTTTGCGAGTGCTTTTATTTCTTCTTGTTCCTGATCAATAAGCTTGATCGCTTCTTCTATCTCAAACTCAAAAGCCACATTTAAAAGATTGTAAGACCTGAGTAGATAGAGCTGTTGTATAAATGAATAGCCAATGTTTGCACGCGGACACTCGCTTTCCCCAGGTATTACGATGTGATCCAGACCTCTACTTTGTGCTATTTTGAGCATATTTCCTCCGGAAGTCACACAGGCTACTTTTGCTCCACGATCCAGCACTTTTTCTAAACTCTCAAGGGTTTCTTCGGTATTGCCACTAAATGAACAGGCGATAAAAAGGGTGTTTTTTCCAATAAAAGCTGGCACATCATAATCCTTGCTCACTGTAAGCGGCACTTGAAGACTATCTTTTACAATGCTCTCTACCCAATTTGCGCCAATACCAGAACCTCCAAGACCTGCTATAGCCACATTGGTAATTGGAAAATTGTGGCCTGTGGTTTTAGCCAATTGCCCGATCTGCATGGCATGTGCCAGCTGCTGTGAGAAATTCTCTACAAGGGGAATCATGATGCTGTTCATGCGTAGAAATCTTAAAATGTTAACGATGCAAATTAAGCCAATGCGATAAGGCTAAACAAATCAAATTCATGGAATCACTTTCATGGATTTACCAGTAGCTATAAATGCCTCAATAGCTTTATCCAAATGGTGTTTTTCATGCGCAGCAGATAATTGTACTCTAATTCTAGCTTTGCCCTTGGGCACAACAGGAAAGAAAAACCCAATTACATAAATACCTTTTTCGAGCATAGCTGCTGCAAATTCTTGAGAAAGCTTGGCATCATACAGCATTACAGGCACGATGGCATGCTCCCCTGGTTTGATGTCAAAACCTGCTTTGGTCATAGACTCCCGAAAATATCGGGTGTTTGACTCTAATTTATCTCTGAGGGTAGTAGCTTCTGTGAGCATGTCCAATACTGCTATGGAGGCACCTGTGATGGAAGGTGCAAGGGTATTGCTAAATAAATAAGGCCTTGATCTCTGCCTCAATAGGTCAATAATTTCTTTTCGGCCTGAGGTAAATCCGCCCGATGCCCCACCCAAAGCTTTGCCCAAAGTACCAGTAATGATGTCTATACGGCCCATCACTCCGCAATGCTCGTGCACTCCACGGCCCGTTTTGCCCATAAATCCCGTAGAATGGCATTCATCACTCATCACGAGTGCGCGGTACTTATCCGCCAAATCACAGATTTTGTTCAATTGGGCTATGGTACCGTCCATGCTGAATACGCCATCGGTTACGATGATTCTGTGGCGTAAATGTTGGGTTTCCTGAAGCTTTGCTTCTAAGTCTGCCATGTCATTGTGCGTGTATCGATATCTCTGTGCCTTACATAACCGCACTCCATCTATAATAGAAGCATGGTTTAGCTCATCGGATATGATGGCATCTTGCTCATTGAATAAAGGCTCAAACACTCCACCGTTGGCATCGAATGCTGCTGCATAAAGAATAGTGTCCTCCATGCCCAAAAAATCACTGAGCTTTTGTTCTAGGGTCTTGTGAATATCTTGGGTGCCGCAAATAAACCTAACGGAGGAAAGACCAAATCCATGACTGTCAATAGTAGACTTGGCTGCTGCGACTACGGAGGGATGCGAACTAAGTCCTAAATAATTGTTAGCACAAAAATTTAGTACCTGCTTACCATTTACAGTAATTTCAGGACCCTGAGCTGAAGTGATGATTCGCTCAGTTTTATACAATCCAGCTTCATGGATATCTCTTAATTCTTGCTTTAATACTGGTTTGAGTGTGTCGTACATAAATGCTTATGAAGTGGGTTTCTTAGATACTGGCTTTGGACTGGGATTGTTTGAAGCAGGTGCTGCCTTGTCTTGATCTGGTGTGTTGAAATTTTTGTATAAAAATCTCCTACGCAGGTCGTTGATGAAGAATTTCTTTTGTTCGGTAAAGCTTTTTGGATGGCTTTGCTCAAATTCAAGATTGAAACGCTCGTACAATTCGGGTTCAGAATCTCTAAATAGCTCCGGATGTATGTTCTTTTCTATCAGATAGGTGTTAAATGCTTCAGACATCTGCTCAAAATTAGCAATACACTGACTTTTGTAAAAAATATTATTTGTCGATGTTTGAGGCTTTGTTTTTAATAGACTAGTATATGGCTTACGGGAAAGAGAAAATTCTAATCATTGGTGCCAATGGACAATTGGGCACAGAGCTATCTGAAGCACTGATTGGAAGGTATGGGGAGGCAAATGTAGTGGCATGTGACATCAGCGCTGCAACTAAGCGTGATTTTCCGGGTCAGTATAAGCAATTGGACGTGTTGGATAGAGATCGATTGATGGAGATCGTGAAAGATGGGCATTTCACCCAAATCTATCATTTGGCAGCTTTGCTCTCGGCTCGTGGCGAGCAAAACAAAGAATACGCCTGGAAGCTCAACATGGAAGGATTATTTAATGTGCTAGACGCGGCACATCTCTATAAAGTCCCAAGAGTATTTTGGCCAAGCAGCATTGCGGCTTTCGGTCCTACGACTCCAAGAACTAACACGCCACAACGCACAATTATGGAGCCTACAACAGTTTATGGCATATCCAAGCAAGCCGGTGAGCAATGGTGCGCCTATTACCACTCTAAATTTGATGTGGACGTTCGAAGTCTGCGCTATCCAGGGCTAATCGGAAACAAGAGCTTACCAGGAGGCGGCACTACCGACTATGCGGTAGACATCTACCACCAGGCACTCAAGGAGGGCAAGTACACTTGTTTTTTGAAAAAGGACACCTTCCTTCCCATGATGTACATGCCCGATGCCTTGAAAGCCACACTTGACTTAATGCACGCAGATGCCTCAAAAATTAAGATCAGAACAAGTTACAATCTTGCCGGCATCAGTTTCTGCCCTGAGCAAATAGCAGCTTCTATAAAGAACCATTTACCTAGTTTTTCAATTAATTATGCTCCTGATTTTCGGCAAGCCATTGCAGACAGCTGGCCTGCAAGCATAGATGATAGTGCTGCAACGGAGGACTGGGGCTGGCAATTGCAATATGATCTGGAAGCTATGACCAAGGATATGCTAGATGCCTTATCTCCGCAGTACACTTAATCATTTTTGTGCTTTGAAATAGGGTCTTTATATTGAACCACTGAAAAAACAAGGAAGAGGAAATGAGCAACAATTCGGATAACTGGGGATCAAGGGTAGGACTCATTCTTGCAATGGCGGGTAATGCAGTAGGTTTAGGCAATTTCCTTCGATTTCCCGTGCAGGCAGTACAAAATGGTGGTGGTGCTTTTATCATCCCATACCTCACCTGCTTTGTGCTGATGGGAATTCCGCTCCTCTGGATCGAATGGTCTATGGGCAGGTTTGGGGGTAAAATGGGAAATCACTCAACCCCTTTCATCCTTGATGCTATGGACAAACGCAGGTTTTGGAAGTATATTGGAGTATTTGGCATTTTTACCAATGTGGCTGTGGCCTCCTACTATTGTTACTTAGAAAGCTGGACCATCTCCTATGTGTACCATTCGCTCTCAGGCACCTTTGTAGGAATGGACCAAACAGCCGTAGCAAAGTTCTTTTCTGACTATGTGAATATCGAAAAATCACACTCAGGCATACCTTATGAGGCCGTGGTGTTCTTCATTCTATGCCTTTTGTTAAATACGTATATCCTTTCTCGTGGCTTAAGCGGAGGCGTTGAAAAAGTTGCAAAAATCGGAATGCCCTTACTTATAATATTCGGAATTTTTCTGGCCTACAAAGGCATCACACTCACAGAAGGTGTTCAAGGTGCTGTTTACAATGGAACTTTGGGATTAAATTTTCTTTGGACACCAAATTTTGACTCGTTAGCAAATCCAAAAGTTTGGCTAGCAGCCGCAGGACAAATATTTTTTACCCTTTCTGTAGGGATGGGCACTATCCAATGCTATGCCTCCTATGTGCGCAAAAATGATGACATCGCCTTAAATGCTATGTCAGCCGGCTGGATGAATGAATTTGTAGAAGTGGTACTGGGATCTTCTATTCTTATACCAATTGCGGTAGGGTATTTAGGAATCGACAAGGTAATTGAGATGACTTCTTCGGGTGGACTAGGGCTTGGTTTTAGAACTATGCCTTTCTTGTTTCAGCAGTGGGGTGCAGGATTGGCGGCTGTGGCAGGTGCTGCATTTTTCGGCCTTTTGTTTTTTGCTGGAATCACTTCGTCTCTTGCTATGGGTACGCCTTGGATGGGCTTTATGCAAGATGAGTTTAAGTGGACCCGCATGCAAGGAGCCTGGAGTTTTGGACTCATTGTCTTGGTTTTAGGTCTTCCTACCGTTCTTTTTTTTAATGAAGGCGTGTTCGATGAATATGACTACTGGGCCGGTACTGTTTCTTTGGTGGTTTTTGCCTTGGCCGAAACCATTCTTTTTGCTTGGATATTTGGAATTGACAGAGGCTGGAAAGAAATCAATGAAGGTGCAGAAATCCATGTGCCTGTATTCTTTAAATATGTGATCAAATATGTGACTCCCAGTCTGCTGCTATTCGTATTTGTTGGATCTCTTTGCAATCCTGTAAATGGAGATTGGGCAGCAGCCTTTCAGAGCTTGAGCCAAGGAACAGGATGGCCCTTTGATGGCGGAAGTATCATTGCTCAAATATCAAATCAAACGCTAAACACCCAAATAGCTGCGGCCACTACCCCTGAAGAAGTAAGTAGACTTACAGAAAGGAAATTCTACATCAATTTCTCGCGACTGCTGCTGCTGGGAGTATTTTTTGCCACTTCACTTCTCGTGTATATGGCGTATCGCAGAAGAATGAAACTTGCCTAAAAAGAGAAACCATGGAAACTTCAGCCCTACTCATGATGCTCAGCACCCAATTGGTGGTGATTTCATTTACACTCTATTTCTTTTTCAAGGTGCTCAATCCTAAGAAAAAGCAATAATATCCATTTGAAGTCAGGGGTGATATGTGGAAAAAACTTCGCATCAGGCTTCAGGAAACCTATGGATATACACGCACTGAAGCACAGGCAGT
>DAINOB010000182.1:0-5223 GCA_036735585.1 Cytophagales bacterium
TCAAGGGTGGTATTGCTGGGTTGGGTGTTTGCCAAAACACTGATTGCTTTGTTTTGCGCTCCAGACTTGCCTTTGGAGTCAAATTCTACCCTGATCTGTCCTGAGCCCCCTGGTGCTATTGCCTCTTTAGGCCATTCTGGTACGGTACATCCGCAACTGGCACTGGCATTCTGAATGACGAGAGGTACTTTTCCCGTGTTTTTGAATTTGAACACATGAGAAACTTTTTCGCCCTCCACGATGGTACCAAAGTCATGAATGGTGCTTTCAAACTCCATTACTGGAACTTTAGCCTCAGGATCCACGCCTGATTCATTGCTTGCTGTTGCAGGATTGGCTATCAGCTCTCTTGCTGTAAGTGCAGGCGCCTCCTTATTGCCTTCTTCACAAGCAATCATGATGAAGAGTAGGAATGCAGAAATAGATAAAACAGGTGACTTCATAAACGTATTGGGGATAAATTTTGATCAAAATTAACAGTCATTTCGATCTGAATTACTTCTTTTTTGTGATTTCTCCGATCAGGCTCTCTACATCATCCAACAATTGCTCTGCTTTCAATTTGGTATCGTGGATGATACGCTTGCCTTCAGATTTTGCTGCATTATCGAGCGTGTTGTTTTCATGATCTAATAACTCGTTGATTAGATCTTTCAATTTATCTCGGTTTTTCTTGAGTTGATAGCTCAGCTTGTCTCTGGTATTTTTACCCGAATCAGGAGCAAACAAAACTCCCAACAATGCCCCTGTAGCTGCTCCAGCTACAAATGCCCAAAAATTTCCTTTTGCACTCATCTAATTAAATGTTTTATCATTTGTTGTCTATAAGTCCTCTTCCGCTCTTTTTTATCAAGCCATCGGCCTTCATATCTACACTCAATTTGTCAAGCAACCCGTTGACGAACTCTTTGCTCTTTGGGGTACTGTAATATTTTGCGAGCTCAATATATTCATTTATGGTCACTTTGATGGGTATAGAGGGGAAAATCATCATTTCTGTAAGAGCCAACTTGATCAAGGCCTCATCAGTAGGATTCACTCGATCAATATGCCAATTCTTAAGTTTTTTACTAATCAATTCATCCAGCATATCCGATTGTTGGCAAGTTTGGGTGAAAAGTTGCTCAAAAAACTTCCTGTCTTCTTCCCAATCGGGTGAAAGTTCTGGTAGTGAAATTTCCTTTTCGGGCTGCCACTCTTTAATGCTCAAAGCGGCCAAAGATCTTACAATAGATTTATCAAAGTCCCAGTTAAGATCGTGCTCCTCGGCAAAATGTAAAAAGAGGTCAAATTTAAGGATCACTTCTTTGAGGACTCTAAGCGCTTCTGCTTTATGAGCTTCAAGTGATTCGTTTGATTGGCAGTACTCTTGAAAAAGTGGATCAATCAAAAGTCTTTCGCGCCACAGCTTTTCAGGAATAGAACCCAGAGCTTTATGATCTATTCTGCTCTTAACTCTCCTACTCTGAAGCGATTTTGAGGCAGAAATGGCAGCAATGACAGGATTTTCAGACCATCTGCTCACAGAAAAGTCAAGCTGAAGATGTTTTTTAGCATGCTGTTGAAGCTCCTTAGACTCTTTCTGCAACAACACCAAAATATCAAGAAGAATTAAAGTCATTTCTTCAACCGCTTCGAAATCTTTTGCAGCAAACCGAAGAAAGTTTTGAATATCATGCTTGAGGTTATTTCTGTGCAAAAGAATGGCATCCCAAACTGCATTTTTAAGATCAGCGGACAAATTCTCCTCAGCAGGTGGGCTGTCTAAGAGCATCCACTCTTTAATGAGCACTTTGGCCATCTCTCTATTTCCTTTCAGCTGAGGAGAGTCCTCAGGGGTCATAGAATTTAGATTGGGAAAAAAGGGAGCAACCGCATCTTCCATAGCTTGAATTTTGCCCGCCTCCAACCCTGTGAGATAGGCGTAGGTACTTTGTAATGCTTTAGCTCTTAACAACCGTCTGTTGAACATTCCTTTTTTTGTCAAAAAAAATTGAACCCACAAAGAATAGTATCCTCCATGAGCACTATATAAAATCTTTAGTAACCCCGCTTTACCTTACCAATAGCATCTATTCTACTAAGCGCCAGTTTCATAGCAGCTTCTTGCGTAGTGATTTGCTCATCAGCGGCCAATTGGAATATTTGCAGAGTCACATCATAAATAGTCTCAGCCTTGGCATAAGCCTTTTCACGATTGTAACCGATCAATTCTTGATACACGTTAATTAAGCCTCCTGCATTGATTAGAAAATCAGGAGCATACGCAATGCCCTTATTGATGAGCATCTGCCCATGCTTTTTTTCTTCTTTCAATTGATTGTTGGCCGCACCAGCCACTATCTGGCATTTAAGCCTAGGAATAGTGTCGTCATTCAGCGTGGCACCCAGTGCACAAGGAGCATAGATATCTGCATCCAAATCATAAATATCCTCTTTGCCAACCACCTTTGCACCTGTGCGATCTGCAACTACCTTCAGTCTATCTTCAAAGATATCAGAAATGTAGATGGTACAATTTTCCTTTTTAAGCAGATCTACCAGATAGCTACCTACATGACCCATGCCTTGAACTGCTACCTTTTTACCTGCGAGGCTATCTGTTCCAAAAACTTTTTTCGCTGTGGCTTTCATCCCCATGTACGTGGAATATGCAGTGACAGGAGAAGGGTCTCCTCCGCCACCCATGATCTCAGGTAATCCAGTGACATGCTTAGTTTCCATATTGATGTACTCCATGTCGCGTGTGCTCATGTTTACATCCTCAGCAGTGATGTATTTACCTCCAAGACTATTTACAAACTTGCCAAATCTCCTTAAAAAAGCTTCATTCTTAAGTTTGTTTACATCTCCAATGATTACTGCCTTGCCACCTCCAAGATTTAATCCTGAAATAGCTGCCTTAAAGGTCATCCCTCTTGATAGCCTCAATACATCGTTCAGCGCCTCTGCATCTGAAGCATAGGCCCACATGCGAGTTCCCCCCAAAGCTGGCCCCAGTACTGTATTGTGTATACCTATAATTGCCTTAAGTCCTGTGGGTTCATCATAACAATAGACAATCTGTTCGTGTTGAAGTTCTTGTATTTGGTCAAAGACCGATAATTCTAAATTACTGAGCGAGGTTGTCTCTGTCATGTGGTATCTTTCGAAGAATATAACTTAATTTTGTGTGTACTGAAAAGCGCTGCAAAGCTATTGCTTTTTTGATTTTCTTTCAATTCAATCCATTTCCATTCTATCATCCCCTTGAGTTCAATTAAAAGTATCAATCGCTATTTGTACCGATATCGCAGGTACTTGATTTGGGGAACGGTGTTTATCATCATTTCTACATTCTTTTCCATCCTACCTGCCCGCCTGGTTAGAGAGTCTTTTGATTTGATTTCTACCAGTATTACCGAGATAAAATTAGCCGAAAACCCAGCCTTGGAATCTGACTTAAGAGAAAAATTTGGCACTTCCATTCTTTGGTATGGTGTGTTAATACTTGCTATGGCGCTGCTTAGAGGATTATTCATGTTTTTCATGCGGCAAACCATCATTGTCATGTCAAGACATATAGAGTTTGACCAGAAAAATGACATTTTCGAGCATTACCAGACGCTACCCTTGAACTTCTATCGAAGAAACAATACAGGTGACCTCATGTCCAGAATTTCTGAAGACGTAGGAAGGGTGAGGATGTATACTGGACCGGCCATCATGTACGGAATCAACATGATAGTATTATTTGTAATGCTGATTGCATACATGTTTACCATCAATGCCACACTTACTTTATGGGTGCTGTTACCCTTGCCTATTTTATCTGTGAGCATATATTTGGTAAATAACATGATCAACAAACGCTCTGAAGCCATTCAAGAGAGTATTTCGAACCTTTCTACTTTTGTACAAGAAGCATTCAGTGGCATAAGAGTAGCTAAATCATTTGTTCGCGAGGAGTACTCCCATCAAAGGTTTGTGAAAGAGAACAATGATTTTTGGAAGCGATCCATGAGGCTTATCAAGGTTGAAGCCATGTTTTTCCCTTTGATTATGGGCCTTGTTGGCATGAGCACCTTGCTGGCAGTATACATTGGCGGTTTAGAAGTAGCCAAAGGAGTAATTACTAATGGTGTAATCGCAGAATTTGTCATTTATGTAAATCTTTTGACATGGCCAGTCACCTCCCTCGGATGGACCATAAGCATTATCCAGCGGGCGGAGGCTTCCCAGCGAAGGATTAATGAATTTTTACATACCAAAAGCGATTTATCAGAAGGATCGAACGCAAAACCAGAAATAAAAGGATCTATAAAATTTGAAAATGTATCCTACCTCTATGACGATTCAGGAACCATTGCGCTCAACTCAGTGGATTTCGAAATACATGCAGGCGAAACAGTAGCGATTGTAGGTCCAACAGGCTCTGGAAAAACTACTGTGGCAAATTTGCTATGTAGATTGATGGATCCAACCTCAGGGAAAATTTATCTAGATGGAATTGATTTGAAAGAAATAGACTTGGTTTATCTGCGGTCAAAAATCGGATACGTACCCCAAGATGTGTTTTTATTCTCTGATACCATCAGTAGAAATATTCTCTTTGGCGCGGATGAGGAAAGTGAAGAAACCATGCATCTTGCTGCTAAGCATGCAGGACTTTTGGAAAATGTGCAACGATTCCCGAAAGGATTTCAAACCTTGCTAGGCGAGCGTGGCATTACACTATCTGGCGGGCAAAAACAGCGGGTCTCAATCGCAAGGTCACTAGCCAGAAACCCAGGAATCATTATCTTAGATGACTGCTTGAGTGCTGTGGATACCCATACAGAAAATGAAATTCTTCAACATCTAAGGGATGTAACCTCAGACAGAACTGCAGTAATCATATCACATAGACTTAGTTCTGTTAAACTGGCAGACCGCATAGTCGTTTTGGATGATGGCGTAATTGTAGAGCAAGGAACCCATGAATCATTGTATGCCTTGGGCGGTGTTTATCGACAGCTTTATGAGAAGCAGCTTGAGGCTGGCGAAGTGGAGTAGATATCCTTCGTTTCTCAGCTATATGTAAGCAGGGATTTGAACAACTGAACTTCCTATGAAGAGCTTAACTTGAAATATACCACTTTCCTGTCTTACGAAGTACCAAACCCCTGCTTGCGTGTAGGTAATTTTATGCCATCGTTGTTCTTTTCTGTCGTGGCTTGTTTGTCCTTGCCTACTGCTGTCTTG
>DAINOB010000183.1:0-5220 GCA_036735585.1 Cytophagales bacterium
ACGTAGTAAAAAAGCAACTCTATCTTTACAAAAAAAGGTATCAGACTATCTCTGTATTAAGAGGTGCGGTTTATTTAACAATTTCTGCCGCCACTCTTTTGCTCTTGTACGCAAGTGTAGAATTTACATTTCGACTTGGAAGTGGAGTAAGAACATTTCTCTTCTTCTCTTATTGCCTTGTTGTTTTCACAGGATTTATTTTTTGGATTGCCATTCCGGCCTACAAATGGTTACGAGCAGAGCAATATCTATCTGATGAAGAAGCTGCTCGACAAATAGGAGCCTACTTTCCTGAAATTGGAGATAAATTTATCAATCTTGTTCAACTTGAAAAGGCCACTCAGTTCAATTCATCTCTTCTAGCAGCAAGTATTGGCCAAAAACGCACAGCTATTCTGCCATTCAACTTTACACTAGCCATTGATATTGAACCAGTATACAAATATCTCAAGGTTGCTGCGATTCCATTTTCTCTGATTGTTTTGCTTCTAGTTCTTTACCCTGAATTTATCCAAGAAAGCACAGGTCGCATTCTTCAATTTCAAAAAGAATTTAAAGTGCCTCTTCCGTTTAATTACAAGTTTAAGGATAAAGACTTTATTGGATTCAGAAATGAAGACTACACATTTTCTGTGGAATATTCAGGAGACAAGCTCCCTAATGAATCCTATATACTGTATGCAGGGGAAAAATTACCCTTGGATAAAATTGATGGATCATTTAACCATATGTTTAAAAAGCCACAGTCTGATATTCAATTTAAATTATTTGCAGGTGGGTTTATAGTGGATGAATACTTGGTTAAAATTGTTGATCGTCCTGTATTAGAAGCGCTTAGCATACAAGTAACACCCCCTGCTTATCTTAACCAAAAAATGTCCAGAGTTAAAGGATCAGGCAATATTGTGGTACCTGAAGGGTCAACGGTGTTGTGGAACCTTACATGTAAGCATACTGATAGTAGTATTATGGAATTCAATTCTGGTAGTAGTTCTGCTATGGCCGCTGGTAACACAATTTCATTTAAAAAAACCATAATTGATGATAGCCGCTATGGGTTCAAGCTCTACAACCAATATACTTCAGCTAAAGATGCAATCAGCTTTGAAGTAACCGTTGTAAAGGACGAAATGCCGCAGTTATCCACTGAAGAGTTCTTGGATAGCACAAGATTCGATTTAATATTTATAAATGGTCAAATATCTGATGATCACGGATTTAGCGCGTTTAATTTAAATTATTACATAAATAAATTAGATGGAAGAGTGCTTTCAGGAAAGAAACCTATCCGATATTCCTCTAAATCATTGTTACAAGATTTTCTATTCAAATTTGAACTACAAGAATTGGGATTACAGCCTGGCGAGGTGCTCAAATACACTGTCGAATTATGCGACAATGATTTGGTGAATGGTTTCAAGTGTGTTCGAAGCCCTGAGAAGCGCATAATTATTCCTAACAAAAACGATATCAATAAATTAGTGAATGAGAGCGCTAAGAACTTAGAGGCAAAAGCCGAATCCATATTAAAGAAATCTCAAGGGCTGATGAAGGACATAGCAGCTACAGAAAAGAAACTTAAGTCAAAGCCACGTCTAGATTGGAACGATAGAAAAGATATATCAGAACTTTTAAAGAAAAACAAAAGCTTACTTACTGAACTTGAAGAGCTGAAACAGATACAACAACAACTAAACGAAGTTGAAGACAAGTTTTTAGAATTCAGTCCAAGCCTTCTAGAAAAAATAGAGCAATTGAATAAGTTGATGAATGAAGTACTCGATCCAGAAACCCAGAAGTTGTTAGAAGAACTTGAAAAGCTATTGGAAGAGTCAAAGCAAGATGATCTCATCAAAAAGTCCCTCGATAAATTGAAGAATAAAAATGAAACACTCAATAACGAGTTAGATCGCGCAATGGAGCTTTACAAAAACCTTCAGATGGATAAAAAGATGGAGCAAGCGATAGAAGAACTGAAGGATCTAAGTTTGGAACAGAAAAATCTTTCTGAAACGAACGCCAAAACAGAAGAAATACAAGATAAGCAAAATACAATCAATGAGAAATTTGAAGAGATTGGAGAAAAGCTGAAAGAAATTCAGGAGATGAACAATGACTTAGAAGAAAAGAGAACATTGGGTGACATTGATACAGAGAAGGAAAATATTGAAAACGATCTGAAAGAAAGTAGCGATCAAATTAATGCTGGTAAACCAAAGAATGCCAAAAAATCCCAGCAAGCTGCATCGGATAAGATGCAGGAGTTAGCAGATAAGCTTCAGCAAGCTATGGAGGAGGAAAGTGCCAATAGACTGGAAGAAAACATTGACGACCTAAAAGGTATCTTGGATAATTTACTTAAGCTTTCTTTTGACTTAGAGGAGTTAATGAAAGAGTTTCGAGTAATCAATCAAGCAGATCCTAAATATGTTGCATTGGCTCAAAAGCAACTAAAACTTAGTGACGATGCTAAACTCATTGAAGATAGTCTCTTGTCTTTATCAAAAAGGGTGTTCGAAATACAGTCATTTGTGACGAGAGAGGTTTCAGAGTTGCGATTTCAAATAGATGAGAGCACTGAATTGATAAAACAACGAAAGCCTGGTAATGCATCCTCTCGTCAACAGTACTCCATGACAAGTGCTAACAATCTTGCTTTGCTGCTTGATGATGTGCTCAAGAGTATGCAAGAGCAAATGCAAATGATGAATAGCTCAGCGAAGTGCAACTCTCCAAGTTCCAAGGGAGGCAAAAAACCTAATCCTAATGGCAAGCCACAGCCTGGTGATATGGGAAAGATGCAGCAACAGTTAAACGATCAGCTTAGCAAGCTTAAAGACAAAGGTAAAAGTGGCCAAGGTATGTCAGAGGAACTGGCAAGAATGGCTGCTCAACAAGAAATGTTGCGTCAAGCTTTAAAGGAGTTGGAAAAGATGATGAAGGATAAAGGCAAGATGCCAGGTGGCGGAGGTTTTGGAGACATGGAGAGTCTCATGGAAGAGGCAGAGAAGGATATGGTAAATAGAAGAATTACACAGGAAACTCTCCTTCGGCAGCAAGAGATCCTCACAAGGTTATTAGAAGCGGAAAATGCACTAAAAGAAAGAGATTTAAGCGAAGAAAGAGAAGGACAAAAAGCAAAAGACACAGAAGATAGAATACCTCCAGCTCTTAAAGAATATCTTAAAAACAAGAATAAGGGTACAGATTACATCAAAAAAGTAGACCCAAATTTAAAGCCGTTTTACAAGAATCAAGTAAAAGAGTATCTCAAGAATACGAGTTATTGATATGAGCACAACCGATACAAATAAGACTATCCGCATAGAGATTCCTTCTATAGCTGAAAATATTAGAGTTATAGAAAGCTTTATAGACAATGCAAGATCAGGGTTTGAAATCAGCGATGACATATATGGAAACATAATGATTGCGGTAACCGAAGCAGTTAACAATGCTATTCTTCATGGAAATAAATTAGATGTTTCAAAAAATGTAACTCTTGAGCTAGAGCAATCCGAATCTGCACTTACTTTTACTGTGAGCGATCAAGGTAAAGGATTTGACTATCATGAACTGCCTGATCCAACACTTGATGAAAATCTTGAAAAAATTGGAGGTAGAGGTCTGTTCCTTGTGAAACATCTTTGCGATGAAGTTAAATTCAATGATTTAGGAACATCAATTAAAATGACATTCTTTCTTATTTGACTATATCATGGCATCTATACTCTACCACTTTATTGAGGTAGGAACGATCGTTAGGAATCGAAGAAAACTTAATCAATGGCTACGATTATGCGTAAAGGAAGAAGGGAAGAATACTGAAGATCTTTCTATCATTTTCTGCAACGACAATTATTTACTTTCCATTAACAATATCTATTTGAAGCACGACTATTATACTGATATTATAACGTTTGACCATTCTGAAGCTGCAGATATCATCTCTGGAGATATTTTCATAAGCGTAGAAAGGCTTATAGAGAATGCCACTAACTTTGCATCGTCTAACGACATGGAACTATGCAGGCTTCTTATTCATGGAGCTTTGCATCTATGCGGATATGAAGATCAAAAAAATGTAGACAAAGAAAATATGACCAAAAGGGAGAACCATCATCTACAAAAGCTTGGAGATGTTCCACGTGGAACATTCATAACTATATAACCTATGTTTACTCAATACGATGTAATAGTTGTGGGTGCAGGACATGCTGGCTGTGAAGCGGCACATGCAGCGGCTACCTTGAATGCCAAAGTTCTACTCATAACCATGAACATGAATACCATTGCGCAAATGTCCTGCAATCCGGCAATGGGAGGTGTGGCTAAGGGACAAATAGTTCGAGAAATAGATGCACTTGGGGGAATGAGCGGAATTATTACAGATGAAACCATGATCCAGTTCAGAATGCTCAATCGATCAAAAGGTCCTGCTATGTGGAGTCCCAGAGCGCAAAGTGATAGAATGAGGTTTTCTGAAAAATGGAGGATGGTTTTGGAAGCAAATATAAATATAGACTTCTGGCAAGATTCTGTCACCTCCATTTTGTCATCTTCAGATAAGTCTCGAATCATAGGAGTTCAAACAAGTATGGGCCACAATATCTATGGAAAATCTGTCATATTGACCAGTGGCACATTTCTTAATGGCATAATCCACATCGGATTGAAAAAATTTGGAGGTGGGCGAATGGGAGAAAAGGCATCCACTGGCATTACTGAAAGTCTACAATCATTAGGATTCACATCAGGCAGAATGAAAACAGGAACTCCACCTCGAATTGATGGACGAACACTTAATTATACCATAATGGAGGTTCAGGAAGGAGATGAACCTATTTCTAGATTTTCCTATTTAAACACAGTAGTGCCAGAGCAACAAAAACCTTGTTTCATCACTTATACCAACAGTGAAACACACGATATACTAAGGAAAGGATTTCATGAATCGCCAATGTTTAATGGCGAGATCAAAGGACAGGGCCCACGCTATTGTCCTTCAATTGAAGACAAGATCAATAGATTTTCTGAAAGGGATAGGCATCAAATTTTTGTAGAACCTGAAGGATTAAATACCATAGAAATCTATGTAAACGGTTTTTCTAGCTCATTGCCTGAAAATATTCAATACGAGGCAATACAAACTATTCCGGGCTTTGAAAATGCTAAAATGTTTAGACCCGGATACGCTATAGAATACGATTACTTCCCACC
>DAINOB010000184.1:0-5210 GCA_036735585.1 Cytophagales bacterium
AAGACGCCACCCAGACTTACGCCACCATCACTCTGCAAAACTATTTCAGAATGTATCATAAGCTGGCAGGTATGACAGGCACGGCTGAAACAGAAGCTGGTGAATTCTGGGAAATCTATAAACTGGATGTAGTGGTGATTCCTACCAATAAACCTATCGTAAGGGACGATAGGGAGGATTTGGTATATAAAACTGTACGCGAAAAATTCAATGCCGTAGTAGATGAAATAGTTTCGCTGACAGGTCAAGGTAGGCCTGTATTGGTTGGAACCACCTCTGTAGAAATATCAGAAGTGCTCAGCAGAATGCTTACCATGCGAAAGATTAAGCATCAAGTGCTGAATGCAAAGCTTCACCAAAAGGAAGCAGAAATTGTAGCCGAGGCTGGAAAATCAGGCACGGTAACCATCGCTACGAACATGGCAGGAAGAGGTACTGATATTAAACTGACAGCAGAATCTAAGGCCGCAGGAGGTTTGGCCATCATTGGTACAGAGCGGCACGAATCCAGAAGGGTTGACCGCCAGTTGCGAGGCCGAGCGGGACGTCAGGGAGATCCAGGCTCTTCTCAGTTTTTTGTATCCTTAGAAGACAACCTTATGCGTCTATTCGGATCAGATCGTATTGCAAAACTGATGGACAGGTTGGGACTCAAGGAAGGAGAAGTGATACAGCACAGTATGATCACCAAATCTATTGAGCGTGCACAGAAAAAGGTAGAAGAAAACAACTTCTCCATGCGTAAGCGATTGCTGGAGTATGATGACGTGATGAACTCTCAAAGAGAAGTCATCTACAGAAGAAGACGAAATGCGCTCTTTGGAGACAGGTTGGAGTTGGATATTCTCAATTTGATCTACGATACCACAGAGGAAATTGTAAATTCAGCCAAATCAGGTGGCGGGATCGATGAACTCAAGTTTTCCATGCTTGAGCAGCTATCTTTTGAGCCCAAACTAAGTCAGGATGAATTGTCCTCTACCAAAGTAGATGTATTATCGGAGCGGCTATATCTCGAAGCACTTGCTTTTTACAGAGAGAGGGCTGCCTTATTAGGACAAAAAGTATTGCCTGTTTTTAAAGAAATAGTAGTGACCAGAGGTGCTACTATTGAAAATGTAGTCGTCCCCATTACAGATGGAAGAAAGCAGATTTCTGTAGTTGCGCCCTTGAAAAAAACAGTAGAAACGGATGGGCTAGAACTGATGAAGTTTATTGAGCGTTTTTCAAGTCTGGCATTTATTGATCAGAGCTGGAGAGAGCACCTCAGAGCTATGGATGACTTAAAGCAATCCGTTCAAAATGCGGTATATGAGCAAAAAGATCCGCTGTTGATTTACAAATTCGAGTCGTTCAATTTGTTCAAAACCTTTGTTTCTAGCTTGAATAAAGAAATCATTTCCTTCCTTTCCAGAGCAGATGTGCCTGTGCAGCAGCCAGATCAAATACGAGAGGCAAGGAAAGAACGTAGAGCACCACAACAAACTAGGGAGCAAAAGGAAGAATTGGGCTCTTTGCTTTCAGGAAGACCCAATGGGCCGCAAACTGAAAACACTTCAAAACCCCAGCCTGTAAAGTCCTCCAGAACTTATGGCAGAAACGATCGTGTTTCAGTTAGGTACACCAATGGAAAGGTGATGAAAGACGTAAAATTCAAGTCGATTGAAGATGATTTTGCAAACAATTTATGCGTGGTGATAGAGGA
The DNA here is from genome assembly GCA_036735585.1 of Cytophagales bacterium. Lineage (GTDB taxonomy): Bacteria > Bacteroidota > Bacteroidia > Cytophagales > JAIYAX01 > JAIYAX01. The sequence goes on from DAINOB010000184.1 coordinate 1,706, forward strand.
TGAATAAGCTAAAATATGTTCCAGTGCTCTTCTTTATGGTGTTTTACAGTTGCAAAACAGCGGTTAAGACCTCATCTATTAAAAAGATAGAGACAGCGGTCTATGTGGAGGATGTGAGCCAATTCAGACCAGTATTTGAGTCTTTAAAGGATGAAGCGTCAGATATTCCTGAAATTAAAGAAGAGGCGCTGGTGAATTTGAAAGATGATCGTGATAGGCTGCATACCGTGCGTGACAGCATATTTTCATGGAACAAAAAGATTAAGTACATCCAAGGCTACAGAATACAAGTATACAACGGTAAAGACCGCAACGAATCCAATAAGGTAAAAAGTACAGTGTACCGCTTGCTACCTGATGCCGATGTGTATACGGAGTACAAGCAGCCTTACTTTAAAATCAAGGTGGGCAATTTCTTCGAAAGACTTGAAGCACAGGCGAGCATGGTGGCATTAACTAGAGAATTTCCCATGATTTTATTGGTGCCTGATCAAATACCCGTAAGCGAGCTAATGCCATGAAAGAACAGGTTAAAGCTCTAGCAAAACACAACCTTGAACGTGTTATTGCCATGCGCAGACATTTGCACCAGTATCCCGAATTAAGTTTTCAAGAGAAGAAAACAGCAGCGTGGGTAGCAAATGAATTGCGTGCCTTGGATATTGAAGTGCAAGAAGGAATAGCAGGTACAGGGGTGGTGGGCACAATCAAAGGAAAAAATCCTGATAGCAAGACCATAGCACTCAGAGCCGATATGGATGCCTTGCCAATTATGGAGCTAAACGAAGTGCCGTATAAATCTCTTAATCCTGGAGTAATGCATGCATGTGGACATGATGTGCATACCAGTGCACTTCTTGGAGTTGCAGCCATTCTTCAGACGCTAAAAAATGATTGGGAAGGAACGGTGAGATTGGTTTTTCAGCCTGGAGAAGAGCGACTTCCTGGAGGGGCTTCGCTCATGATTAAAGAGGGAGTTTTGGTAAACCCTATCCCAGCAGCCATGTTGGGCCAGCACGTAATGCCTCAATTGGAAACTGGGAAAGTAGGTTTTCGGCCAGGTAGATACATGGCCTCCACCGATGAGCTCTACATGACCATTATCGGGAAAGGTGGACATGCAGCCATGCCTGAGTATTTTGTAGATCCCGTGATTATCAGTGCGCATATACTTGTGGCACTTCAGCAGATTGTGAGCCGCTATGCCAATCCAAGAATACCCAGCGTATTGTCTTTTGGTAAAGTGATAGCAGAAGGCGCTACCAATGTCATTCCCAATGAAGTGCGATTAGAAGGTACTTTTCGTACCATGAATGAGGAGTGGCGCGCAACAGCTCATGACAGAATGTACAAAATTGCTACTGCTGTGGCAGAAAGTATGGGAGCCAAATGTGAATTTGAAATCCGAAGAGGCTATCCTGTTTTGGAAAACAATCCTGAACTTACCTTACAGGCCCGGCAGTCCGCAATAGATTTTTTAGGTGCTGATCAAGTGGTGGACTTGGATATATGGATGGCAGCAGAAGATTTTGCTTATTACACCCACCACGTGCCTAGTTGTTTTTATAGATTGGGTACACGCAATGAATCGAAAAATATAGTATCAGGGGTACATACACCCACATTTGATATAGATGAAAATGCGTTGGAGACGGGTACAGGTCTTATGACTTGGCTCACCTTGCAGCAGCTTTTTTAATTTTTTAGACTTGAATTTAAACCGCCCTGACCCCTTTGCCCAATTAAAATTACCGGGCAGCACACTGAGAATTGTGCTAAGGATTTTACGTTTGTTGGTGACTTTGTTCGGCTTCCTCTTAGCCATAGAGTTACTGGGTTCGGGATTTAAACTGTTCAACTTAGAGGTCAATTACCTGATCTTTTCGAGTACCTCAAACCCATTTGTGGCACTGCTTATTGGGATTTTGGCTACCGCAATTTTTCAAAGTAGTTCTACCGTTACCTCCGTACTGGTGGCCTTGGTAGGGGCAGGAACCATAAATTTAGAGAATGCAGTTCCGATTGTGATGGGTGCCAACATAGGTACTACCGTTACAAGTACTATTGTGGCGCTTAATTTTTTTGGAACTAGGAAACAGCTTAGAAGAGCATTCAGCGCAGCTACCTGCCACGATTTTTTTAACATCATCACCGCTTTGGTCCTTTTTCCTGCCGAAATGCTTTTTGGGGCCTTATCGCGTTCTGCTCGCTTAATATCTGATTGGATTACCCCAGAAAATTTTGACGGTTCAAAATCTTTCAGCGTGCTTGGACTTACGGTGAAACCTACAGCAGAATACATTTCGGAATTATTACAACAAAACTCTTACGCTATTTTGACTCTTGCAGTGTTTTTGGTAGTGCTTACCATAGCTCTGCTTAGTGCTACTCTCAAAAGATTGATCCTACCAAAAGATGAGATAAAACTTAATAAACTGTTTTTCCCCTCTCGTTTTCGAGCATTTTTATGGGGCTTAGGAATTACTTCCGCTATTCAGTCCAGCTCGGTAACCACTTCAATTGTGGTGCCTTATGTGGCCTTGAACAAAGTGCCTCTTTTTAGGGCTTTCCCTTTTATTATAGGTGCCAATGTAGGTACCACCTTCACTGCTTTAATAGCTGCGGTGTCCCAATCTCAAGCAGCTATCGCCATTGCACTTTGTCATCTGATTTTCAATGTATTCGGCAGCTTGTTGCATCTGCCACATTTTATGAGCAGGTTCACACTTATGCTTGCCATGAGATTGGGTGATTTGGTGATGCGGTTTAGGGCAAGCATTCTTATTTATATGATTCTGTTCTTTTTCGGGCTTCCTGTAGCCCTTATTGTTTGGCATTCTGGCAATGTTACTGTGGCTGAGTATACTTACATGCAGGTTTATGCTGATAAGCCTCAGCCTACTTTTAGAGTAGTTATGTTTCAGGATAAAGAAAAAGGAGGGCCTTCTACGCTGAGGGTATATGATAAATTATCTGAAGATTATCAGAATCTAGACTCTATGCAGTATTTCGAGTCTACACAATATAATACAAAGAATCCTTATCTGCTGCCTGATTTGGCCTTGCCTTCAGGCTTTACAGATTCCTGTGATACCTTTTCGTTTAAAGAACACAGTCCTCAAATTTGTTTCCTAGATTCAGGCTTTCATGTTCTTGCCCAGTACTCTAGAAAACTGACTTTTGTACATCGTTACAGCTATGTTGACAAGAATTTGGCTCCAGCAGATAGCCAAGTGTTGTGGATAGAGCCAGGGCAAAAACTTTATCTGGGTAGGCAGGTATTCCGAAACGGAAAGCCATACATGCAAGAGGATTTGCGTAAAAAAAGCCCATAATTGAGGCATTAACCACCCAAAATGAGTTGACCATGTTTAAGATACCCAAATTAGACAATATCACAGAAAGGCTGAATGAGTACTTGGATTCTCGCATTCAGTTGATGAAGCTGGACATCAAGGAAGAAATGACACTCTGGATCAGTGGGATTACTTTTAGCATTTTGACA
>DAINOB010000185.1:0-5198 GCA_036735585.1 Cytophagales bacterium
AATTCCTTCAAAGGTCAGCCAGAAGGCCCCAATCTTGTTTATATTGAGGGTGGTCGAACCATTTTAGGCTCATTTGAAGAAGATGTAATGAATACGCGTGATAACATAGAACGCACGGTTACAGTATCATCATTCTACATGGATGAAACAGAAATTGCCAATATCCACTGGCTGGAGTACATGCACTATGTAAAAAAAGATAGCTCTGAAGAGTTTTTCTTGAGCACAGTTCCTGACACTACTGTATGGGTAAGTCCTTTAGCATTCAACGATCCTTACGTAGATCATTACCTTAGATATCCCGGTTTCAGATATTTCCCTGTTGTTGGAATCACTTGGCTACAAGCCAGCGATTATTGTGTTTGGAGAACCAATGCAGTAAACAAAGTACTTGCTGAAGAAGCTGGTATTGAACTACCAGAAGGTGGTGGAAGAATACCTTTAGAGACAGGTGTTGTGCTTCCAAACTATAGACTTCCAACTGAAGCAGAGTGGGAGTATGCGGCTCTAGCCCTAATTGGAAAACAATATTTAGACGAGGCTCAGTCTGAAAAAAGACTCTATCCTTGGGATGGACACGCACTCAGAAATCCTTATGGAAAAGAAATGGGTAATTTCTTAGCCAACTTTAAAAGAGGTCGTGGTGACTATGGCGGAATTGCAGGAAAATTAAATGATGGAGCATTCATCACCGAGTATATTTATAACTATCCACCAAATGATTACGGCCTTTATAACATGGCAGGTAATGTAAGTGAGTGGGTTTGGGATGTTTATCGCCCTCTTTCTTTCCAAGACATGGATGATTTGAACCCTATCAGAAGAGATGGTTTCCTTGATGAGGAGTCAGGCTTGAACAGCAAATACAACAAGGAATTTACCCTTGTTTCAAACAAAGCCAGAGTTTATAAAGGCGGTTCTTGGAAGGATGTAGCCTATTGGATGTCTCCTGGAACAAGAAGATACCTTTCTGAAGATAGCGCTACTGCTACCATAGGGTTCCGTTGTGCAATGATCAGAGCAGGATCAAATTATTAATCTCTGTTAGATTTTATAGAAAGGGAGCATGTGCTCCCTTTTTTTATTTTCCAGCTATTGCAATGCATGCTATACTGATAGCACCAGGCTTAGATTTTAATATTTCTTGGGCGCAAGCCTCTACAGTAGCACCAGTAGTAATCACATCATCTACCAACAACACATGTTTTCCTGTCAGCTCGTTTTTATCGGCAAGCTCAAATACAGTTTCAACATTTATCCATCTATCAAATTTTGACTTCTTAGTTTGTGTTGCTGTAAAATATTTACGTAGAAGAATATCCGTTCTAACTTCTAATCCTAAAACATTGGATATGCCTTTAGCAAAATACTCACTTTGGTTGTATCCTCTTATTTTCAACTTTTTAGGATGAAGAGGTACAGGCAAAACATAATCGAATGCAGTTATATGCTTTTCAATCAGTTGATGAGCAAGCCAAGTTCCTAGTAGTTCTGCAAGCTCTTTATTGCCTCCATACTTGATGTCGTGAAGTAGTTTTTGAACTATTCCTTTTCTACTCATATGAAGATAAGGTAGGGCATATTCAAGCGGTACACGACCCCAAAAACGTTGTTGAAGATCTTGAAAACCTTTAGTTTCATCCCAAAGAACCAACGGAAGTCGCGAATGACAGCTTAAACAGATATGATTCTCCCCAAAAAGTAAAATACTTTGACACCCTGCACATGCATTTGGATATAAAATATTGATGAGGCTTGATATCATAGAGTGGATAATGTCAAGGTTTATGTAATTGTAGTAATTTTGAAATTGTATAATACAATGTATAAGCAGAAGCCTTGATTTCAAAAAAAAAGAATCCCTTTGATGAGTCAGATTGGATAGTTTTACTCATTAAGCTAGAACAGTTATGGGGTAAAAAACCCAATCTGGAGGTCTTGCTGTATATGATTGGAGTTCAAGAACTGGGGAAAGGACCACTTAATTTTTCTAAGGAAGAGAAACAGGACTTGATGCATATTGCAGTTTGCAAGCTTCTAAGTCAGGCTGGATTTTATGTATTAACAGGTACTGACAAAGACGGTTGGCCGCATTGGGAAAATATAAAACCTCTACCCTTTATCAGCCTTAAAGAACAAGAAGGATTTCTCAAATTATTAATAATTGACTACTTCAAAGAGGTTTTAAGCGAAACATGAAAACTGTTACTTATAATGTGAATGGTATTCGTTCTGCCATTTCTAAAGGATTTCTAGAATGGATAAAAACAGAAAACCCAGATATACTCTGTCTGCAAGAAGTAAAAGCAAATGCAGATCAAATTGATATGTCCCTATTTTCGGATTTGGGATATGAATACATCTATTGGTTTGGCGCTGAAAAGAAGGGCTATAGCGGAGTGGCCGTTTTAAGTAAGCAAAAAGCCAAACATATAGAAATTGGATGCGGAGAAGAAAAGTATGATAAGGAAGGCAGAACCCTTCTTGCACACTTTGATACTTTTAGTCAATTGTGTGTTTATATGCCTTCGGGTTCAAGCGGTGACGAAAGGCAATCCTTTAAAATGGAGTGGTTAGAATATTTTAAAACTTACGCAAAGAGCTTAGTCGAAAAATATCCAACATTGATCATGAGCGGGGACTACAACATCTGTCATAAACCCATAGATATCCATAACCCAGTCTCAAATGCTAAATCAAGTGGATTTTTACCTGAAGAGCGACAATGGTTTTCTGAGTTTCTAGATTGTGGCTTTATAGATACATTCAGAGTCTTTAATCAAAATCCACATCAATATACTTGGTGGAGTTATAGGGCTGGTGCAAGAATGAAAAACCTGGGATGGAGGATAGATTACCATATTTGTGGTGCAGAAATGGTTCACAGTTTAAAGGATTGCCAAATTTTACCGCAAGTAAATCACTCTGATCATTGCCCTGTATTACTTGAGTTTGATACTAACGTCTTACAAACTAGGTAAATAGCTCTATTTTTCCAATCAAGCTTTTGCTGAATTCATTGTTTTAACGTAGGTTTGATAAGTTGTTATACACTCTCAATGTTAATATTGAATCGTCAGTTTCCGATAATGAAAATCTATAGAAATCTCCTGCTGCTATCCGCAGTGATCGTTCTTTACTCTTGTTCATCAGAATCCAATAAATCAGAATCGACTTCTCAAGGTGTTTCTGCCGAAGGTGGACGTTTTTATGGCGGTGTGTTTAGGCTGAATGAATCAGAATACATCAAAACCTTGTTTCCTCCTGGAATTACAGATGCATTTTCCTACCGTGTTGCAGCTCAGGTTTATGAAGGGCTATTAAAATTCAATCAATCCGATCTTACTCTTAAGCCTGGATTAGCAGAAAGCTACAGCATTAGCGAGGATGGAAAAGAATATACTTTTGTCCTTAAGAAAAACGTGTTTTTTCATGATGATCCTTGTTTTGAGGGTGGAAAAGGCAAACTATTTACCGCCAACGATGTGAAATATTGTTTCGATATGCTCTGCGTACCCGGAATCAATAACCAATCTTATTATTTATTAAAAGATATCGTAGAAGGGGCTAATGAGTGTTACAAGGCTAGCGCAAATGGAGAATTGGCAGAAGGAGGCGTTAGCGGTATTACGGTATTAGATGACTATACACTCAAAATCAAACTGGTACAGCCTTATTCCATATTTACTTATAATCTAGCGCGACCTGGTGCATTTATTTTTGCAAAAGAGGCATACGAAAAATATGGCCTAGAAATGCGTGAAAAATGTGTTGGAACTGGCCCTTTCTATATTGAAAGCATAGATGATGATATTGCAATCATCATGAAAAAAAATCTTGGCTATCATGAAAAAGATGAATTTGGAAATACTCTTCCGTATCTGGATGCCCTCAAAATCAGCTTTATTAAAGATAAGAAAACAGAGTATTTAGAATTCAAAAAAGGCTCTCTAGATATGATCTATCGTTTGCCTACTGATTATATCATTGAAATTTTAGAGGAAGCCACTGAAGCAAAGAAGCAGGGGATTGATATCGAATATCAGCTGCAAAGAAAGCCAGAAATGTCTACCCACTTTCTATCATTCAACACACAAGATCCGATATTTAAGGATGCCAATGTTAGAAAAGCTCTTTCTTATGCTATCGATAGAGAGAAGATACTGGAGTATGTGCTAAATGGTGAAGGATATGCTCCTGGATATCAAGGAATTACTCCTCCGGTTTTAGGAGATTACCCTACGGATGATCTTGTTGGCTACACTTTAAATTTAGATTCAGCCTTTTTCTATTTAGCGAAAGCTGGATTTCCGAAAGGCAAAGGGTTTCCAAAGGTCACATTAGATTTGAATGCTGATGGGGAAAGAAATACCAACGTTGCTGTTGAAGTACAAAAAGAATTGAAGGACAATTTAGGAATTGACATCAATCTCAATGTAATACCATTAGCACAACATGTAGAGAACTCCATGTCAGGGAAGTCAAACTTCTTCAGACTTGCTTGGGTAGCTGACTATCCCAGTGCAGAAAACTTTTTATGGGTGTTTTTTGGAGAGCAAGTTCCAAACACTTTAGGTGAAAAGTCTTATCCCAATGTAATGCGTTACAAGAGTTCTGCTTTCGATAGTTATTACAAAAAAGCATTAGCATCCGTAACTGCAGAAGAGGCAAACAAAAATTTTAAGGCCGCAGAACAAATAATGATCAAAGATTGCCCAATTATTGTTCTATGGTACGATGAGGGATATAGGCTTTTACAATCCAAAGTCCGCAATTTTCCATCAAACCCTATGCAGTATCGTGATTTTTCAGAAGTCTATTTAGATTTCTCGAAGGTGGCAGAAAACAACTGATGCATAGGATCAACCTAATGCAATAAAAGAATGCTTGGTGGCAGGGAAGAAGAAAACGTAGTAAAAAAGCAACTCTATCTTTACAAAAAAAGGTATCAGACTATCTCTGTCCTAAGAGGTGCGATTTATTTAATAATTTCTGCTGCCACTCTTTTACTCTTGTACGCAAGTGTAGAATTTACATTTCGACTAGGAAGTGGAGTAAGAACATTTCTCTTCTTCTCTTATTGCTTTGCTTTTTTCACAGGATTTGTTTTTTGGATTGCCATTCCGGCCTACAAATGGTTTCGGGCAGAACAATATCTAACAGATGAAGAAGCGGCTCGACAAATAGGAGCCTACTTT
>DAINOB010000186.1:0-5187 GCA_036735585.1 Cytophagales bacterium
CTCATCCTTCTGAAACTAAATCGGAGAGCCCTGTGAAGGTTGTAACAATAACTCCTGTAAAAGCAGTAGAGGAAGCTCCCGCAAAAACTAAGGAACAAAAAACAAGCTCTGTGTCTCAGAAAGAGTCAACTCTGGAGGCCACACAAGTGCCGGAAAAAGCCACGCCTGAAAAGAAAAAACCTGTAGCAGCAAAAAAACCTGCCCCCACAAAAGGAACAGCGAAGAAAAAAGCGGCAGATACTCCATCTGTTGAAAAAATTGAGAGTACCCCCAAAAAGGTAGTGGCGGAAAGAAATTCATCAAATGATGAAACTGATCTACTTTTGGAATATCTAAATCAGCTGAGCCACGAGGACGATCAAGAAGAAACCTCAGAACCGGTAAAAAAAAACGACTTACATGAGCTTGAAAGGCAACAAAATCTAATTGATAGCTTTCTTAAAGATCTCCCAACCCTAAAAGAAAACAGGATAGCAGAAAATGCTGCAAACACTGGAGACCTGTCTGAGCAAAGCACGCAGGCTCCAAACATGGTATCAGAAAACTTGGCCAAGATCTACGAAAGACAAGGAAACAAAGCCAAAGCCATAGAAGTCTATCAAAAACTGATCTTGAAATATCCTGAAAAAAGCAGTTACTTTGCGGCCTCAATTGAAAAACTAGAAAGCAATTCATAATGTACGGAGTCATCATCACCCTAATTATCATCGTTTGTATTTTGTTGGTACTTGTAGTATTGGCTCAGAATTCTAAAGGTGGTGGCCTTTCCAGCCAGTTTGGTGGCGCAGGATCCCAAATCATCGGGGTGAAGCGCACAGGCGATCTTTTAGAAAAATTGACTTGGGGTTTTGCTATTGCATTACTATCGCTGTCTTTGCTATCTAATTTCATACTGCCAAGAGGCCCCCAAGAAGGTGAAGAACAGCGCAGTATTAACGTAGAGCGTGCCGCTGAAGCTCCTGTACTTCCTCAACAAAACCAACTGGCTCCCGCACAACAACAAACAGTGCAACCTACCGAACAAGCAACCGATCCAGCTGACTTCGGCTCAGATGTGGAGCAAGAGCAAGAGTAAAGTTTTTCAAGGATTCAGGGTAAGGGTAGAGGAGTTCAAGACTTTTGAGCTTTACATGGGTGACATTATTGACCTTTAGTGAGATTTTGCTGGAAATAGGTTTATCATTCTTCGAATCCATATAGTTTTAAAAATTCTTCGTATTCCTTTTGGAATGTTTTCTTTTGATGATGCTCTTTTTGATTTTTAATGTATTGAAAAACTCTCTCCACCACAGATTCTGAAACCGAATAAGCTGCATAACCAGTTTGCCATGCAAATTTCTCAGGAATAAGATTGGTTTGATTAATAAAATGAGAAGTGCTCCCTTTAATCTGTTTCATTACATCAGCGATTGTTTTTTGCGGGTTTAGTAAAAACAAACAATGGATATGGTCTGGCATTCCGTTGATAATCTTTACAGGGCAACCTTGCTCATGTAATTGTTCGGATATAAATTGATATACTTTATGTTCAATTGAAGACTGTATTAATGGCAATCTTTCTTTGGTTGACCAGATGGAGTGAATCCATATTTTATTGAATGAATGTGGCATGATTTATTTTTCATCTAATAAACCGTTAAAACGGTTTTGACTGCATATTTTGTCTACATAGCCCACGGTTTAAACCGTGGGCTATGGTAGGTTCGCTCTTATTAAATGGATTCATCCATTTCCAGATATTATTTTAGTTTATTCAATGGTAAGGCCGAAGAACTGGTAACCATCGCTTGCAATTTAGCAGCAACAGCCACTGCCACGCGCTCACCGTCCATAGCGGCTGAGAGGATGCCACCGGCATATCCAGCACCTTCCCCACAGGGATAAAGTCCTTTGATTTGAACATGCTCGAGCGTTTCTGGATTTCTAGGAATGCGTACAGGCGAACTTGTACGGCTTTCCACCCCAACCAGATTGGCCTCATTGGTAAGGTATCCCCTCTTTTTCTTTCCAAACACAACAAAAGCTTCTCTCAGTCGCTGGGCAATGAATGCTGGTAATACTTCATCTAAACTTACCGAACTCAAGCCAGGTTGGTATGAACTTGTATTGAGATCAGACGAGACTTTTTTCTCTACAAAATCTACCATACGCTGTGCGGGAGCGTGTTGTCCACCAGAAGCTGCCTTAAATGCCGCTTGCTCCACCATTTGTTGGAATTTCAGCGTGGCCAAAGGCCCATATTGGCTAAAGTTTGGAATGTCACTAAGCTCTACTGCCACCACCATGCCCGAGTTGGCAAACTTGCTATTTCTTCTGGAAGGACTCATGCCATTGACTACAATTTCACCTGGCGCGGTAGCTGCTGGAACAATAAATCCACCAGGGCACATACAAAATGAGAACACCCCTCTTAAATCACCTTTGTAAGCCACTTGCTCTACCAAAGCATAGCTGGATGCGGGCAATAATTCTGGCCTTGGGTTGCAGTGATACTGAATCTCATCGATGATGCTTTGTGGGTGCTCTATCCTTAACCCTAAAGCAAAAGGCTTGGCTTCAATATGTACGTTCTGATTATGCAGCATTTCAAATACATCCCGAGCAGAGTGGCCAGTAGCCAAGATCACTGCATGAGCTTCAATACGTTCACCTGTAGTCAGTTGTATTCCATAGCATTGATCCTGTTTTAGTAGTAAATGCTCCATTTTTGCATTAAAGTGCACTTCTCCACCATGATCAATAATGGTTTGCCTCAGGCTTGATACAATATCGGGCAATTTATTTGTACCTATATGGGGATGACTTTCATACAGGATATCAGATTTGGCTTGATGATCCACCAGTATTTCCAATACCCTTCGCAGGTTCCCACGCTTCACCGATCTGGTATAGAGCTTACCATCAGAATAGGTGCCTGCCCCACCCTCTCCAAAGCAGTAATTGCTTTCAGGATTTACTTCTTGATGCTTATTGATTGCTGCAAGATCCCAGCGTCTGGCCCTTACATCTTTTCCTCGCTCTATGAGTATGGGTTTAATCCCCAGTTCAATCAATTGAATAGCTGCAAACAAACCTGCAGGCCCGGAGCCTACTATGATCACCGAAGGTGAAGAAGATACTTCGGGCAAAGAATCTTTATTGAAATCAATAAGTGCTGGTACGTCTTGTTTGTAATAAACCTCACCTTGCACCAAAACTTTGATGTTTCTAGAGCGTGCATCGATAGAGCGTTTTTGTAATCGAACAACAATCTCATCTTCAGGAAGTTGGAATTTTTTTCCCAAAAAAGCTTGCAATTCAGACTCCTGCATGCCCAACTCAGGGCTTAATTCCAATTGAAAGCTTTTATTCATACCTCTTAAAAAGCATACCCCACGGTGAATCCGAGGCGAACAGGGAAGATAACACTGGTTTTGCCAATTTCATTAAATAAAACATCCAAGCGCGGATTATCCAACCAATTTTGTTGTACGATACGGTAACCTACCGTTTGCCCAGCAAACAAGTCAATCACGAAGCCACTTTGATTTGTTTTACGCATGATTCTATAACCCAGCATTAGGGTGTATTCATAGCGCTGCACTTCTGATTCTGCCATTGACAAAGATTCAGGTTGACCCGGACTGTTTTCGTATCGTGCGCTGTAAGTTACGTAAGTGTACCTTGGCTCATGGGCAAAATACAACATACCCACGGAGCGTTTTTTTGAATAAAACTTTTGTTTTACGTCAATAGAAAAACCTTGCCCATACACACGCTCCAATGCTGGTCTGTCAAACTTCTCGAAAAATGGGATGCGGTACCACGTATAGCCTAGCTCATATCCCAGACGCTGTTCCATAAAATACTCAACAAGCACAAAAGCTGAATTCAAGAAGATCGAAAGAGGATTAGAAGAAATTACAATAGATCGAAACTCATTAGCAGATGAATAAAAATGACGAATAGGCAGTCGTTTGCGAGCTATTCGTTGACCAGAAGGGACTGCCTTTCCCGGATAGGGTTTTGATGATTCAAACACTTCATTCTCCTGTGGCTCGTTGATACGTGAATCTTCTTTGCTTTTCTCTGCAAGATAATAGCCTACTACCTGCCCTTTGGCGTCATACATTTTCCACATACCCATTTTCTCGCCATTTTTGAGTTGCCCTTCCATATTGGTAACACCCTCTAAGTCATACCCTTTAAATTGACCAATACCTTGTGCATACTTGCATTCACCTTCTAATTTACCATCGTCATAGAAGTATTGCCATAATCCTTCATGGTTGCCTTTATCAATTTTCCCTTTTACTTTGAGTTTTCCATTTTCATAATACTCTTCATACTCAGTAGACCCTCCATTGTAGTGAAGCTCACTTTTTACAAAACCATTTTCAAGGTATAGTTTCCATATACCTTCTTTCTGCCCTTGTTCGAGTTTGCCCTCTGCTGAAATCTTCCCATCAGGGTGATAATATCGCCAAGGGCCCTCTTGTTTCCCCTTCTGATACCCTCCTTCCGCATAAAGTTTCCCTTCGGAGTCGAAAAATTTCCACACCCCTTCTCTCTGTCCTTGCAATTCTTCTCCTGAGGCTTTGAGGTTTCCATTGGGATGGTAGTATTTCCATTGGCCAAAGCTTTTGTTTCCAGCGATAGGACCAGAAGCTTTGATTGCACCTTCTGAATAAAACTCTTTGTATTCGGCTGTATCCAAATGATAAAGAGCCTGAGCCTTTTCTCTTCCATCTTCAAAGTAAAACTTCCAATTTCCTTCTTTAAGGCCATGAAGAAAGTCTCCTTCCTGCCTTATTTTTCCGCTTTCATAGAAATACTCCCAATGGCCATGTTTGATCCCTTGATGGTAAATACCAGTCGAGCTTAAGTTTCCACTTTCATAAAAGTATTTCCATAATCCGTGGACCTGCCTTCCTTCCCATTGACCAGCTGCTTTGGGCTTACTGTTTTCGTAGAAGTATTCCCACAAACCTACCAATGCATTTTGTTGATATTGTCCTCTCGTTTTTGGTGCTCCACTTTCATGAAATTCAATATAATATCCATCTAAAATACTGGTATCTCCAGATGAGGTTTGATATTGTTCTTTGATACTCATAGGCCCTTGATAATATGTTTTCACCACACGCTGTTGAGCATACATGGACAGCGTGAAGAAGCACAGTATCAGAGAAAGGTAACGCATTATGG
>DAINOB010000187.1:0-5176 GCA_036735585.1 Cytophagales bacterium
AAGCCATCAAAACAATCCTGGAGGCTTGATTACACTTTATGAGCAATTTGAGGGCAACCTTCCGGATATAGTTATTGACAGCACGGGCCTTTTTGCTGAGATGCTTTTAAAAATTCCGAAATTTGGTCGGGAATATGTGCAAACAAACACACATCAATGGGAGAAAAAGCAAGAGGATTAACCCTTGTTTATTTTCTCTACTCTTCTTAGGTGTCTTCCACCTTCAAAGAAGCTATCAAAAAAGCGAAAAGTGATGTCTATAGCATCTGCATCACTGATGTAGCGGGCGGGTAAGCATAGGATGTTTGCATTGTTGTGTTGGCGGGCAAGAGCAGCCAATTCTGGCAACCAACAAAGAGCCGCTCTTATTTCTTTATGGTGATTGGCTGCTATAGCCACTCCATTGCCACTTCCACAGATTAAAATTCCAAAGTCAAACAATGCAGACTCCACGGCATCGGCCACTGGGTGCGCAAAATCAGGGTAATCCACAGATTCAGAATCATGGGTCCCAAAGTCTTTGTACACAAAGCCCTGTTGATCCAGAAAGTCAATGATTTTTGATTTGAGTGCGAATCCTGCATGATCAGCACCTACAGCTACTTTGATGGACATGGCTATATGGATTTAAGTCGTTTGCGTTGTATGTATGCCGAAATATAAATACTGATTTCGTATAAAAACAATAGTGGTATGGAAATCAACACCTGGCTAAATATATCTGGGGGAGTGATGATAGCCGCCACAATTACAATAATCATGATGGCATGCTTGCGATACGCCCTCATCAAGGCTGGAGTCACAATTCCTGCTTTTGACAAAAAGTAAACAACAATAGGTAGCTGAAACATAAGCCCAGTACTTAAAACAATCATACTAAGAGTGCCTATGTAGGAAGTGATGTCAAACTGATTTTCAATACTAGGATCTAGTTTGTATCCTGCCAAAAAGTTGATCGAAAGCGGGGCAGCTATGTAATACCCAAATAAGATTCCAGCGATGAACAATAGACTTACGAAAAAGGTAATTCCTCTAGCCATATTGCGCTCTTTGGGATATAAGCCTGGTTTGATAAATCTCCATATCTCCCAAAAGGTGTAAGGAAAGGCACAAATGATCCCTAGAATAATTGAAGAGCTGATGTGCATCGTAAACTGACCTGTCATTTGGCGGCTTTGAAGCGTGAAGTCAAGCTCCTGTATACACAATGCCTCTGATCCTAACCATAGACTCATCTCGCATAATTTCCTGAATGTCCAGAAATCTGTTCTTGAAGGACCAAGAATTATTTCATGGTAGACCAAATCTTTCGAGAAAAAAGCAATGACTGCAAATACGACCACTGAAGCTGCTGAGCGAAGCAGATGCCACCGGAGTGCCTCCAGGTGGTCAAGAAATGACATTTCTTGCTCTTGCGTACTTTCCAAGGACTTTATTAGGATTTCTGCAGAGGGAACCTGCGCATCCAAGTATTGACTTCCTCACGGATGGCTTCAATCTTTTGCTCGTCTTCATGATTCATGAGCACTGCATCGATAAAGTCTACAATTCGAAGCATGTCTGATTCTATAAGCCCTCTACTGGTGATCGCAGCTGTACCAATGCGCATGCCTGAGGTTACAAATGGTGACTTGTCATCAAAAGGAACCATGTTTTTGTTTATAGTAATATCGGCTTTGATCAAGGTATTTTCTGCCAACTTTCCAGTGAGCCCTTTAGATCGCAAATCAATCAGCATGAGGTGATTGTCTGTGCCTCCAGAGATCACTTTGTATCCACGATTCATAAACTCTGCAGCCATTACACGAGCATTTTTTTGCACTTGAATGATGTAATCCAAGTATTGATCAGACAAAGCCTCGTAGAAAGCAACAGCCTTTGCCGCAATTATATGCTCCAAGGGACCACCCTGTGTGCCAGGGAAGACAGCCATATCCAAAAGATTGGACATCATGCGCACTTCACCTTTGGGTGTTTTCAATCCAAAGGGATTTTCAAAATCTTCACCCATCAAAATCAAACCACCTCTTGGCCCGCGCAGGGTTTTATGGGTGGTAGTAGTAACAATATGGCAAAACTCAACAGGATCATTTAATAAACCTCGAGCAATAAGTCCAGACGGGTGAGATATGTCTGCAAGCAGTAATGCATCTACACTGTCCGCAATTTCGCGCATGCGGGCATAATCCCAATCTCGGGAATAAGCAGAAGCACCGCAAATCAACAATTTAGGCTTTACTTCCAGCGCCTTAGAGGCTACTTTGTCATAATCGATTAGGCCTGTTTCTTCTTCTACACCGTAGAAATTAGCACTGTATAATTTTCCAGAAAAGTTTACTGGAGATCCATGTGTAAGGTGGCCTCCATGTGAAAGATCAAAACCAAGAATTGGGTCCCCAGGATTTAGTACCGCTAGCATAACTGCTGCATTGGCCTGAGCACCTGAGTGTGGCTGCACATTGGCCCATTCTGCTCCAAACAATTCGCATGCACGCTCTATGGCCAAGGTTTCGATTTCATCTACTACTTCACACCCCCCATAATAACGCTTGCCAGGCAATCCTTCCGCATACTTATTGGTAAGCACGCTACCGGCAGCTTCCATTACTTGTTCAGAAGCATAGTTTTCACTGGCTATCAATTCTATACCTCTGATTTGCCTGTCCTTTTCCTGCTCAATCAGCGATGCAACTGCAGCATCATATATCTTTGGAGGGGTAAGAGTACTGCTCATGGGGAAATGTTTATTAATTGATTTGAAGACAAAATTAATCCGATTGCAGCCGTAAACCAAATAACTAAAGCCCTCTTCTTGCCTTTACCTGAAGAGTACCCTACCTTTACACAATGACAATAGCCAACAACCACGTAGTGTCTCTATCCTATGAATTGTGGGTAGATGATGGCGAAGGGCAAAAATCCTTCAGAGAAAAATCAGAACCAGAAAGTCCGCTTGTATTTTTATATGGTACAGGAATGTTGCTTCCCAAATTTGAAGAAGCCATTCTAGGAATGAGCAGTGGAGGCAATACGGAATTTTCCATTGGATATGAAGATGGCTATGGAGACTACGATGAAGAATTGATCGTAGCTATTCCTAAAAATGTGTTTTCTGCCGATAAAGAAAATTCTGTGGTGCCCATTGTAGGCAAGATAATCCCCATGCGCGATGGTGATGGCAACCTGATGAATGGTGAAGTGATTAAGATCGATAAGGATCAGGTGATCATGGACTTTAACCATCCTATGGCTGGACTAGACCTTCTTTTTAAAGTAGAAATACTAGAAGTAAGAGAAGCCACCGAAGAGGAAATTGCCCAAGGCCATGTGCATGGCAAGGGAGGACATCAGCACGATTAATTTTTCCTGAATAAAGTCTCGATATGCGAAAACTGAATATGACCGAGCTGGGTCGTATGAGTCCTTCTGCATTTAAAAGCGCTGAAAAATTTCCCGTTTTATTGGTTTTGGATAACATACGATCGCTGCACAATGTTGGCGCTGCTTTTAGAACAGCCGATGCCTTCAGAATTCAGGAGATTATTCTTTGCGGAATTACCGGAAGCCCACCCCATCCAGAAATAGAACGCTCTGCTTTAGGGGCTACCTCTTCAGTAAAATGGACTTATTTCACCACTACTGAAGAAGCAGTAAAACATTTGAAAGCCCTTGGGTACATCCTTGTAGCCGTGGAACAAACCGATCAATCGCAGCTTCTTGGAGAACAAACATGGTTTAATGATCAGCCACTGGCGTTGATTTTTGGAAATGAACTGCTTGGCGTATCTGATGAGGTGCTGCCTTTGTGTGATTATGCATTGGAGATCCCGCAATTGGGTACGAAGCATTCACTGAATGTCTCCGTAAGTATTGGTATTGTGCTTTGGGAAATACTGAGAAGCGCTATGAAAACACTCCCCTAGCAAACGCAATAAAATCGGTATTGACAGGCTTTTCATCCAATTGGCGTAGAATGAAGGCAATTTGAGCCCGATGGTACGTACTATGATTGAATACGTGCAATAGAATATCTGAAACCGTATTTTCAAACTCCACTCCTTGTGTATTTTTATAGCGAACCACGCGCTCCCATTCGTCTTCAGAAGCAGACTCCAGATAAGATATGAAGCGTGAAAAATTCTTGTTTTCCCGAGAACCAAATTCATGTATGGCGTGCAAATTCCACACCGATGGGCCGGAGCTTTCATCCACAGACTGAAGTCGATCGAGCCATATCTCTTGAGCATTTATGATATGACTGAACAATCGGTCTAAATCGGTTGTAAGATTGACTGCTGATTGAATGGAGGCAACAGTGCGCATGTTAGCAGCATGGTTGTAGGCGCAGGTACGCAAGAAATGAGCTTTCATCATAAACTTAAAGCAAGTTAAACGGGTAATCCAAAGCTTGAAAATCAGCTTCACCTTCAGCACGAATATGAATCCTGATTTGGTAATTGCCTTTTGAGGCTTTGCTGCGCTTGGAGATTAAATCATTGCCTTCAGGAGTTGGAATGCAGCTAGTCAAGAACGTATCCCAAATCAATTCAAAACTTTCTCCTGGAGCTAATTCAAGAGCTGTTGGTCGAGGCGCGCAAGGAGCATTGCATGGACAGTCTCTAATTGGCAAATCCTTATTGAGATCACTTGCTGAAAAGACAATGTGCTGATAAGGATTGTCGAAAAAAATTGGCAGTGTAGAAGTATTCTTCCAAGTAAATTTCAACAGTAAGGTTTGACCTACACGCTCTTCTCGTACACTGTATTCTAAAGGAGATGTGGTCGTCTGAGGTGAGCCATTTGATGGAACACCAGACTTTGAACCTGAGCATGCCATTGCTAGAAGAAGTAACAGCTCAAAATTCATAAAGAGAACAGAAAATCGGTACATCCTCAGCATAATTATCGCTAAGATAAAGAAAATGATTAGTAGCCTTATGCATGGTTTGATCAGAACCTACTCGTTTTACAAAACACAAGCCCTAGGCATCATTGTTCATACATGAATAGAGCCATAAACAGACTATATGCCTTGGAAATGTCCATCGTGCGAAAGAGTACTTAAAAACGCCAACCAATGGCACTGCTGTGTCAAAAAAGAATTTGACGAGCTGTTTGAGCGTAAAAATCCTGTACAACTATACATATTCGAGAAGTTGCTTGCTGAAATATTTGA
>DAINOB010000188.1:0-5173 GCA_036735585.1 Cytophagales bacterium
TCAGACACTTTGCGGCTGCCATTCCAGATGCGGGTGTAGGTGTGCCTGGTTGAATGTCCCCTTCAAATTCCCAACAGTTGATGATGTTTGGCTTTTTGTGGAAAAGCTGATCCACATGGCGTATCATGTTGAAACTCACATCTTCAAATCCCATCAGCTTACGGTACTTGGAATTCACCTTGCTGGATCCATAGACTACTGGCACACAAATTCTTGTGATTCTAGGATCAGTAAGTGTTCGAATGATGATCTCAGGCCCAATTCCGTTGTAATCCCCTGTGGTTATGCCAATGATCGGTTTCTTTTGTTTGTCTTTTGGAGATTGTTCCATCATCTCATACACTATAGATTTATGATGCAGCAAATAAACGACAATGATTCGAAACTAATTCGATAGCGGCTAATTGATGTACCTTGCGTAAAATACTCACCACGATTCTGTTAAGTGAACAAGCATTTAAAAGTAAAACCCAAAAAACATTTAGGTCAGCATTTTCTTACTGATTTAGTGATATCGCAAGAGATTGTAAGTCAGATTCCTAATGATTACAAAGGGCATGTGATGGAAATTGGACCTGGCATGGGAGTGCTCACTTCCTATCTTGTAAAATCCTTTCCAAACAGGCTCTCAGTTTTTGAAGTGGATGCTGAAAGTGTAAAATTTTTAAAAAATACTTCTTACGTTAATGAGCTAGAGCTTATTGAAGGCGACTTCTTACAACAGCCATTGGATCGATGGGGCGAACATTTGGCCATCATTGGCAATTTTCCTTACAACATCTCTTCACAAATTTTTTTCAAACTCTTAGAATACAGAGATAGAATAGATCTGATTGTGTGCATGTTGCAGAAAGAGGTTGCGGATCGTTTGGCAAGCCCGCCTGGAAATAAGTCCTACGGGATATTGTCAGTTCTGCTGCAAGTATTCTTTGATATCGAGAAAGTGCTCATAGTGGAGCCAGGTGCATTCTATCCTCCTCCTAAAGTACGATCAGCGGTGATTACACTGAAAAGGAATCAAAGAAAGGAGCTCGAATGTGATGAAATACTTTTTAAAAAAGTAGTAAAAACTGCCTTTAATACCCGAAGAAAAACTCTGAGAAATGCACTCAAACCCTTGACTCCTACAACCTATGAAAGTTTGAATGAATTTATGGATAAGCGTGCCGAACAGCTATCTTGCAGCGATTTTATGAAGCTAACCAACATCATTCAGTCGCTCAAGTCAACATGACGGCACAAGTACATGAACCTATAATTGAAGACATTAGGAGGCACATAGCCGAGGAGGACTCAGCATCACTGCATGAGTTGCTCTCAGACTATCATGCTACCGAAATCATTCGTTATTTGGACGACTTGGATAACTCCGAAATCAGATTCCTGTATACCCATTTGGAGCCAGCGTTTTCTGCAGAAATTCTAAGCAATCATTATCCACTGGATAGGCTTAAGGTGATCAAAGAAATGAGCCCTGCTGAGCTCGCAATCCTGCTGAGTGAACTTGATTCTGATGATGCTGCAGATATTGTACAAGACCTACCTTTAAAATTCCGAGAAGAAAGCATTGCCCTGATTTCCGATACAGAACAGGCTAGGTATATTCTTGATCTTTTAATTTATGATAAATCCAGTGCAGGTGGGCTTATGGCAAAGGAGCTTATTAAAGCCAACCTGAATTGGAGCGTAAAGCAATGTATTGAGGAGATAAGAAGACAAGCTGAGAATGTAGAGAAGATATATTCTGTTTATGTGGTGGACGATCAGGAGGTATTGATGGGCAGAGTATCTCTAAAAAAAATAATATTATCCAAAGACAATACCAGAGTAAAGGAAATATTTGAAGACGAGATTTATTCAGTACATAGCTACCAAAGTGAAGAAGAAGTAGCTCGACTTATGCTCCAATATGACCTTGAATCAGTGCCGGTGGTAAATATTCAGGGCAAATTATTGGGGAGAATCACTATTGATGATGTAGTGGATGTAATCACAGAGCAAGCTGAGAAGGAGCGTCAATTGATGAGTGGATTATCTGAAGATGTGGAAGAGGCCGATAATGTATGGTTGCTTTCCCGAGCCCGCCTTCCTTGGTTAATTATTGGCATGTTTGGCGGTCTTATGGGTGCCAGATTTATTGGCTTGTTTGAAGAAAACATCGTGCTCATACCTGCCATGGCATTTTTTATTCCTTTGATCACAGCTACAGGAGGCAACGTAGGAATCCAGTCATCATCCATAGTGGTGCAATCGCTTGCAGACAAAAGTGTGCAACGTGAAAGTGGCTGGAGAAGATTTGTCAAACTGCTCAGTGTAGCAGGCATCAATGGAATTGTCTTGGCTTTGATAGCGGTTTTGTTCAATATCTTGCTTGGCCAAGGGACAGATTTAAGCATAGTTGTGTCCATTTCATTATTTAGCGTGGTGTTGCTTTCTTCTACGTTTGGCACCGTTACACCTTTGTTGCTCCACCGCATGGGTATTAACCCTGCCGTTGCTTCTGGGCCTTTTATTACCACAGCGAATGATCTTTTGGGTTTGCTGGTTTACTTTTCAGTTGCCAATGCTATTCTATGAGCATCCAAGTGAATAAAGTATTAATAGTAGACGACATGCATCCTTGCATTTTTGACTTTTTCACGTCTAGTGCTTTCGAAGTAGAATATAAAACGGATTTGACTTTCAGTGAGCTGAAGACCTTCCTCAGTACTGCTCACATCCTAATTCTGAGAAGCAAATTTCAAGTGAACGAGGAATTACTGAATGCAGCACCACAGTTGAAAATAGTAGCAAGAGTGGGATCAGGAGTAGACAATATTCTAGTGGAAGAATGTAATCATAGAAGTATTCGAGTGCTCAACGCTCCAGAAGGCAATAGTAAAGCCGTGGCGGAGCACACTTTAGGATTGATTTTAAGTCTATTGAACAAAATTGCATGGGCTGACGCTCAAATTAGGCTAAGTCACTGGCCTAGAAAACAATCACGAGGCTTAGAGCTTGGAGGGAAGACTGTTGGAATCATTGGGTACGGGCATACAGGTTCGGCTTTTGGCCATCTTTTACAAAACTTTGGTTGTACTTGCCTTGCCTATGACCGCAAGGGTGACTTCAATACTGATCCTTGGGTGAGGGCTGTTTCGCTAGAAGAGCTTTTAGACGCTGCAGATGTGATCTCACTTCACATACCATTAGATGAAAAAAATTACCGCTGGGTGAATCAAACTTTCATAGAGAAGGTGTCAAAACCCTTCTTTTTAATCAATACTTCTAGGGGTGAAATTATTGATCCTCAGGCAGTAAAGTTAGCTATGGAGCATGGCAAAATAAAAGGAATGGCGTTGGACGTTTTACCCAATGAAAATATTGACTCACTTACATCTGAGGAAAATTTTTGGTTTAAGTGGTTGATATCACAAGAAAATGTAGTTTTGACCCCGCATGTGGCAGGGTGGTCCGATGAATCATACGAGAGACTCAGCATGATAATAGGTCAAAAAATATGTGATGTTGTATTAAATCAATACAATTAGTCTCATATTAAAAAAAAGTGTCCCATGTTAAGCGAATGTTATTGCGAGTCAATTAATATTTGCAGAATTTTATGAGGTTAATTGAAGTGTAAACTCAATTTCTAACAAGTGAATTTATGTTGAGAAAACTACTACTGCTCCAAGGAGCGCTTCTGTTTTTTGTGGCTGGTGCTGCAATGGCTCAAACCGGTAAACTATCCGGTAAGATTATTGACAAGGACACTAAAGAGCCCATACCATTTGCCAGCGTTGTGGCATTTAAAGATGGAGTACAAAAAGGTGGAACTTCCACGGATTTTGAGGGCAATTTTGAATTATCAGCTCTAGTCCCAGGATCCTATGACGTGAAAGTCTCTTTTGTAGGTTACGCTGATTTTACTAAAGTTGGTGTGGTTATTAATTTCGAGAGAACTACAAGACTACCCATAGAGCTAAACTCTGACATTAGAATTACTGATGTGGTTGAAATTTACGCCACTCCTTTAATAGATCCTGACAACACCAGTACAGGGCGTACATTCACTTCCAAAGACATAGAAAAACTTCCCACAAGAAGCGTAACATCCATTATTAATACTTCATCGGGAGTGTTTTCAGCAGATGACAATGGTGCAATTAATATTAAGGGAGCTAGATCGAATACCAACCAATACTTTGTAAATGGTGTGAAGGTATTTGGAACTCCAAATGTACCGATCGAAGCAATTTCAGAACTGCAAGTAATTAACGGAGGTGTTCCGGCACAATTTGGTGATGTAACTGGTGGGGTTATCAGCATTACCACCAAAGGACCTTCTAGTAAATTTTATGGAGGTGTAGCTGGAGAAACTTCTTCACTTTTTGATCAGTGGCATTACAATTTTGGAAGTTTTAATTTGTCTGGTCCTATAATAAAGAAAAGAATCATTGACAGACTGGATACTACAGGTCAAACGACCAAGGAGATAACAAAATTAGGGTTCTTTACCGCTCTTCAGTACCAGTACGAGAGAGACCGTAATCCACCTGCAATTCCTCTGAACATTATAAAAGACGAGGTTCGCGAAGATTTGGAAAGAAATCCTATCAATTATGGAGAAGTAGCTCCTGGACAATCTAGGATTAGAGCAGAAAACATCACTTTTGCGGACACTTACAAATCCAAATTCAGGCCCAACACCAATTCACACAATGTGACTTTCAACACGACTGTCGATTTCCAACCGGTAGAAGATGTGTTTATCAGCGCTGGCGGAACGTATGAATATTCCAATTTAGATAACTATGCCTTTGGTAGAACATTGTTTAATACAGCCAACAATTCTAATAGCATTAATACCAACATGAATGCATTTGTTCGATTCCAACAGAATTTCAGAAATACGGGAAACGATGAAAATGCAGTAATTAAGAATGCCTACTATCAAGTACAATTCGATTATGCTCGTCAAGCATTCACAACACAGAATAGAGACCATGGAACAGACTTTTTCAAGTACAACCATGTCGGAACATTCCAACGAAACAGGAACTTTGATACAACAGATCTATGGACTGCTTTGTCAGCTATAGCTGGTAACAATGCTAATGTGACCACTTTGATCTATGACAACAATGGCAATCCGCAGACAATTTCAATAAATGATCCTAATAGTAACTATCAA
>DAINOB010000189.1:0-5131 GCA_036735585.1 Cytophagales bacterium
GATTTACAGAATGAGTCAATCCGTCCAAAATGCCAATATCATGAGCTATGGGGCACAAGATAATGGCAGTAATCTCCGCGACAATCAGGGTGGTTGGAAATTGGTATGGGGTGGAGACGGAATGGAAACACAGATTGACCCCCAGAACGCCAATTATATATATGCCGCATCACAGTATGGCAATATGGTTCGATCCATCAATGGAGGACAATCTTTTAGTAATATTAAAAACAATGGGATTACTGAAACAGGTGCTTGGGTGACACCCTATTCGCTGAGCGCAGTTGATCCTTCTAAAATCATTGCAGGATTTGACAACATTTGGGTCTCTAATGATAGAGGCGATAGCTGGAATAAGGTCACTAATTTCTCTGTAGGTACAAAATATTCTCTGCTCAAATTCTATGACAAAAGCAGCTCATGGGCAGTAGCAATCAGAGGTTCAAGTATTATTCGCTACATCAATGTAGACAACGGACAAGGCGTAGCCATCAATGGAAATCTACCAATAGGTAGTTTTACCTCATTGGCCATTCATCCTACAGATTCTCTCACCATGTGGGTAACTTATTCTGGTTATACCTCAGGGCAAAAGATTTTCGTCACCACCAATGGTGGTGGCAATTGGGTGAATATTTCAGCGAATCTTCCGAATATACCTTGCAATACCGTTGCCTTTGATAACAATAATCTTGAAGCGCTCTATGTAGGAACAGATGTTGGCGTGTATTATCGCGACAATACCATGAGCAGTTGGCTTCGTTATTCAGAGGATTTACCTAATGTAATTGTCAATGAATTGGAAATACACCAAGCTACTCAGAAGTTGAGAGCCGCAACTTACGGACGTGGAATTTGGGAGATAGATTTATACAATCCTTTAGTTTCAGGTTCTACAGTGGACCAATCCATAACCTACCTTAATGATCTTGCAGTGTATCCTAATCCTGCTTCTGACCTATTGTACTTTGAGTTTACCGATCCTTCTCTTTCTTCAGAAGGCATAGTGGAGTTGTATGATGTTTCTGGGAAGCTTTTAGCAAAACAAATACTTCGTGAGCCAATCAATAGAGTAGATATCTCTGCTTTACCTTCTGGAATGTTGTTTTATTTGGTTAGACAAGGAGAGGCGGTACGAAGAGGAAAAGTTATTATCAACCATCCTTAAGCATAACTCTACGTTGCCTTCTCGCTTCAAAAAGGAGAATGGTGCAAGCATTGGATACATTTAACGAATCCACACTTCCATACATGGGTATGGAAACTGGCGTACAAGGTGGTTTCCTCCAGAGCTCGCTGAGTCCATAGGCTTCAGAGCCCATTATTACGGCAGTGGAACCTTTCATATCAGCTTGATCATAGGGCAGAGAAGCATCCACCACGGCAGACACAATGCTGATTTTATGTTGTTGCAACCATGATAAAGCTCCCTCAGAAGAAGTCTCAAAAACCGGTAAGGAGAATATAGAACCTAAACTCGATCTTATGATGTTGGGATTGTAACTGTCAGTTACCGAATCTGCAAGAATTACAGCACTAACTCCAGCAGCATCGCAGCTTCTTAGCACTGCTCCTATATTTCCTGGCTTTTCCAGCGCTTCTAGTACTACCACCAAGGATTGATCTGTGGGTGTAAACTCTGTAAGCTGACGAGATTTTTTTTTGACCAATGCAATGAGGCCATCACTTCCTTCGCGGTAGGCAAGCTTATCAAAAACATCCGTACTGATTCCAATTTTTTCTCCAGCCTGAATATGATCTAGCTGGTCTTCGGGAAACTTCTTCACAAAAGAAGGTAGATGAACATACAATTCATCTACCTTCCATTGATTGTTTACAGCTTGTGTGATTTCCCTGAAGCCTTCGGCAACAAAATGCGCTGATTCCTTTCGAAAGCCAGCCTTTTGGTATTTAAGCAGCCCTTTAATTCTGGGGTTTTGTAAGCTGCTGATATGCTCCATGCTCAGGATTCTTTTCCTGACATGCGTTTCCTATCGTTTTCGTTGAGGTGGATTTTTCGCATTCGAATAGCGGTAGGCGTAATCTCAACAAATTCATCTTTCTGAATATATTCCAAGCAATCCTCCAAACTAAATTGACGCTTTGGGGCAATGTTGTAATTCTCATCTGTTCCAGAAGCACGCATGTTGGTGAGTTTTTTCCCTTTAAGCACGTTTACCACTAAGTCATTTCCACGAGTGTGCTCACCTATTACTTGTCCTTCATATATTTCCTCTCCTGGATCAACAAAGAAAATGCCTCGGTCTTGAAGTTTATCTATGGCGTAGTCTGTAGTACTACCTGTTTCCATTGAGATGAGCGAACCTGCTATTCTTTCAGGCATAGGTCCTTTGTAAGGCTCATAGTCTTTAAATCTATGATTCATTACTGCCTCTCCCGCAGTAGAGGTAAGGATATTATTTCTCAACCCTATAAGTCCACGAGAAGGAATAGAAAACTCTAAATGCTGGAGGTCGCCCTTAGGTTCCATGATTTGTAATTCGCCTTTACGTTGTGTTACAAGATCAATCACTTTCCCGGCAGATTCTTCGGGTACATCCACTACCATGGTTTCCATAGGTTCATGGCGTACACCGTCTATTTCTTTAAAAATTACCTGAGGTTGGCCAACTTGTAGTTCATACCCTTCTCTTCGCATGGTTTCAATGAGGATAGAAAGGTGAAGGATACCTCTACCAAAAACCAAGAAGCTGTCTTCTCTGTCAGTTTCTCTCACACGCATAGCTAGGTTTTTTTCAGTTTCTTTCATCAAGCGATCTCTCAAATGGCGTGAGGTTACAAACTTGCCATCTCTTCCATAAAAGGGAGAGTTGTTGATGGTGAAAAGCATACTTAAAGTAGGCTCATCTACTGCTATCCTTTTAAGTGGCTCTGGATTGTCAAAATCAGCGATGGTATCCCCGATTTCAAAGTTTTCTAGACCCGTGATGGCGCAAATATCGCCTGCTTTAACTTCGGTAGCTTTTACTCTTCCTAGTCCTTCAAATATTTGAACATCCTTAATTCGCATTTTTTGGATTGTCCCATCGCTTTTGCAAAGCGCTACAGGACTATTTTCTTTAATAACCCCTCTATGCACTCGGCCTATGGCGATTCTACCTACATAAGAGCTGTAATCTAGTGAGGTGATCTGCATTTGGAGTGTGCCTTCTTCGATCTTCGGTGGAGGAATCACGGCAAGAATAGTATCAAGAAGCGGTAGAATATCCTGAGTCGGTTCTTTCCAATCATAATTCATCCAGCCTTGCTTGCTAGAACCATATAAGGTTTGGAAATCCAACTGATCGTTGGTAGCACCTAAATTGAAAAATAAATCAAAAATCTGCTCATGTACTTCCTCGGGTCGGCAGTTTTCTTTGTCTACTTTGTTAATCACCAAAATCGGTTTGAGGCCTAGCCCTAATGCCTTGCCCAACACAAATCTTGTTTGTGGCATAGCTCCTTCAAAAGCATCTACCAACAACAAAACTCCATCTGCCATTTTAAGCACTCTCTCCACCTCGCCCCCAAAGTCTGCGTGACCTGGTGTGTCAATAATATTAATTTTTACGTCTTTGTATCGAATGGATACATTCTTTGCTACGATGGTTATTCCTCGCTCTCTTTCGAGATCATTGTTGTCTAGAATCAGATCATCAAATTGTTGATTTTCTCTGAAGAGTTTGGAGGCATGTATAATCTTATCTACTAGTGTGGTTTTGCCATGATCTACGTGGGCAATAATGGCAATATTCCGAATTTGCAACATGTGTTTTGATCTGTAAATTTTGCGCAAAGGTACTACTAAAGTCCCTAATCCTTGAGATTAAGATTTTGAGATCATTTAGCTAGGGCAGTTTATTTGGCTAGATATCAGACTATCAAGGTTTTAAAATATTATTTGTATAATTTTAGCAAAGTCTAACAGTCTAAATTTTCTCGGATGAGATTTCAAAAAGTATTTGATTAAGCATTAAGAACTTTTAATAAAAAAAGCCCGATTTCACGGGCTTCTTTGTCAATGATAGAGTGAAATCAATTATACATTCACTGCAACTCTAGGTGCTCCTGCCATAATCTCATCGTTGGCAAAATCTGCATACTTTTCAAAATTCTTCACAAAAGCAGCAGCCAGTTCATTGGCTTTTCTGTCAAAAGCATCCTTATCTGGCCAAGTATTTCTAGGCGTCAATATTTCTGTAGGTACCCCAGGTACACTATTAGGGATGGCCACCCCGAAAACCTTAGTAGGAGTGTAGGATATTGAATCAAGTTCTCCATTTAGTGCAGCAGAGATCATGGCTCTTGTATAGGACAGCTTCATTCTTGTGCCAACACCATAAGGACCACCCGTCCAGCCTGTATTGATCAACCATACATTTACGTTGTTCTCCTTCATCTTTTGACCCAGAAGTTCTGCATATTTGGTAGGGTGAAGGGGTAGGAATGCAGATCCAAAACAGGCAGAAAATGTTGTTTGTGGTTCTACTATGCCCATTTCAGTTCCTGCTACTTTAGCAGTATATCCACTGATAAAATGAAACATGGCTTGGCCAGGAGTAAGCTTACTAATGGGGGGCAATACTCCAAATGCATCTGCAGTGAGGAAAAATATGTTTTTGGGAATCCCAGCTCTTGATGGTTCCACTGCGTTGTCGATATGGTGGATAGGGTAGGAGACACGTGTATTTTCGGTAACAGATTTATTTGTGTAATCGATGGTGCGGGTACCATCTATGAATCTGGTATTCTCCACCAATGCTCCAAAACGAATGGCATCCCAAATTTGTGGCTCCTTTTCCTGTGATAAATCTATAGCCTTGGCATAACATCCTCCTTCAAAATTGAAAACACCATCTTTGGTCCAGCCATGTTCATCATCTCCAATAAGTCCACGATCAGGATCTGCCGAAAGTGTTGTTTTCCCTGTGCCGGAAAGACCAAAGAAGATAGCCACATCACCCTCCTTGCCTACATTGGCAGAGCAGTGCATGCTCAAGGTGTTCTTTTCTTGTGGCAACATATAGTTCAACACTGTAAAAATACCCTTCTTCATTTCACCGGTATAACCTGAGCCACCGATGAGTATCATGTTTTTAGTAAAGTTGATGAGCGCAAAATTTTCTTGCCT
>DAINOB010000190.1:0-5120 GCA_036735585.1 Cytophagales bacterium
TGTGCAGCTTCTGACATCTGCCTCCAGCTTTGGTTTTCATGAGCACGTTTTATTTCTTCCATGGTTTCCAAAGAAGTTTCTAAGAAGATATGAATCATTTTAAGGATGAAAGCACTATTTCCTCTAGCTACTTCTTCTAGTTGTTTTAGATTGTACAATTTAGGCTGAGGAGCTTTATGTTTTTCAGGTTCGGAAGTTTTGGAGCGTTTGGTTTTAATACCCAGTAGGGCTATCATCTTATCTACCAACTCATGTTCTCCAAAGGGTTTGGTGAGACTATCATTCATGCCTTGTTGCAAGTAGACATCTTTATCTCCAGCTAGAGCATTGGCAGTGAGGGCCAGAATAGGTATATCTTTAGAGCGCTCCTTAGGATGTTTCCTGATTTTTTGTGTGGCCTCCAAACCATTCATCTGGGGCATTTGAATATCCATCAAAATGATATCAAAATCGGACTTTTCGTACATTTCAATACAATCTAGCCCATTGGCAGCCACAATTACTTTACATCCGTAGCTTTCAAGGATGGTTTTGGCAAAGAATTGATTTATCTCATTGTCTTCTGCGAGCAATACTTTTATTCCTTCAAGATGTTCGGAATTCTGCATAATATCCGAGTTGTCGCTAACAGGAACGAGAGAAGGTGCTTTTTCAAATCGAATTTGAAAGTAAAATCTCGAACCCAAACCTTTCTGACTTTCTACCCATATTTTTCCTCCTTGGATCTCAATCAAGTTCTTTGAAATGTTGAGTCCTAAACCTGTACCTCCATATTTTCTTCCTGTTCCACTTTCTGCTTGAGTAAATTGATCAAAGAGTCTTGGAATAACTTCAGGATCCATACCAATACCAGTATCGGCTACACAAAACTGATAGGTTACCTGGTTATCTTCCTCTCTGATAGCTTTCAATTCAAGTGATACAGTGCCTTTTTCTGTAAACTTGATGGCATTGCTCAAAAGGTTGATCAAGATTTGATTGAGTCGGAATGGATCCCCTAAAAGTTGAGGTTTGCCCAGTTCCCTTAGGTTATTTTCTAAGGCTATGGCTTTTTCATCTGCCTTATATACAAAGGATTGAAGTGCAGTTTCTGCCAATTCGTGCAAGTCAAAAGGAATATGTTCTATTTGCAGTTTCCCAGATTCTATTTTTGCCAAATCCAAAATATCATTAAGAATCACGAGAAGATTTTCAGCAGATTTCTTAATGATGTTCAAATAATTTTGTTGGTCTTGGGCTAAGGTTGTTTTCGCTAAAAGCTGGGCCATTCCCAATATGCCACTCATAGGCGTTCGAATCTCATGGCTCATATTGGCAAGGAAAATCTCCTTGGCTTTCACGCTGCTTTCAGCCAACTTTTTGGCTTCTATCAATTCACGTTCAGCAACTGATTTCTCGGTTATATCCAAGGCAAAGCCAATCAATCCATCAGAATAGGGATCTTTAAATAAGTAATTTTCGAAAAACCACTCCCTGCCACCAGCTGTCCCATTGCTTACAAATGATACACTTTCACCATTGAGAGCTTTGTCAAAGTTGCTTTTAAGATGTGGCTGGCGTTTGATCATATTCAAGCCTACCATCGCATTATCCTCTCTATTCAGTGCTGCAAGACCTGCTCCAAATACTTCCTTGTATTCCCCCCTAGGGTTAAGTTTATAGATCACTACAGGGATATTTCCTGTGATGCCATCGAGGATATTGCTTTGCTCTTGAACTATTCGGTTTGCCTCCTTGGTAGAAGTGATGTCAGAGAATGTAACCACAAAACCATCTTCAAGCTTTACAGCCACAGAATGCACCCAGACTACCTCATTTCTTGTTTTTAAAGCATATTCGTGATCTAAGGTCACACCGGTTTCTACTACATTTTTATATTTGTCAAATAGGTCCGTAAGACTGTTTTCAGAAAGGGAATCAATAAGTTTTTTCCCCAACATTTGTAATACTATTTTCCTTCCTAGCTTATTTTCAGCGGCTTTATTACTCGCTATTACTTCATAATCTACTATTTCCCCTTGGGCATTTCTGATGCTGGCGAAGGCTATTATTCCAGAGGTGGAGGCATTAAGTATACCCTCTAACTGTAACTTCAGGCGTTCTATTTGAGCAGAAGACTGTCGTATCTGAGTTACGTCCTTAAATACAAGCAACTGACCTAAATAGGTATTGGCTCTATAGTTTGGCAGATATTCTACCTCTATAATTTTTCTTGTTTTAAGTTCGAAGGCACGAGAAACTACCAATTCCTTGTTTTGAATGATTTCTCTTATAGATTTCTCAAAAGCTGCGGGCTCGGTAAAAAGATTCTTAAGCTCTGGTAGCAGGGTATCTATTCTTGATCCTATGATTTCTTCTGGTGGAATAGAGAGTCTGAATATCCTCCAAAAATTTCTGTTGGCATGGCTCACTCTACCCATATTATCTTCTGCCAGCACTCCATAGGTCAGCTGGTCAAATAAATTAAGAAGCTCTGTACTGGTTTCTGTAGCTTCTACCTCACCTTTATCTTGCTTTAGTAGGTGCTCTAGTTGGGCGATACGCTTCTCTTGGCGAATGATATAGTCCCTTACCTCTTCAGGTAGTGGATCTAGATTTGGACTTTGTGAACTAAGAAAGTCAGATTGAGCCTTTGTTGCCATTTCTATACTATTCCAAAATCAAATCGCCTTTTTGTGCCATTCGGTATACAGTGGACTTGCCGATGTCCAGTTTTTCAGCAACTTTTAACACATTGTAATCAAACTTGTCAAGATAATGCTGAATGATCTTACAAGTGTATTCATGCAAGGTTTGCTCTGTAGTAAAAAGTGCCTCTGAAGGGTTTACGCTGTTAAGGTTAATACTATTGGCATCTATGCTTTGATCATCTGCCAGTACACAAGCCAGATCTATGATGGCTTTAAGTTCTCTTATATTTCCAGGAAAAGGATAAGCCATAAGCTTCTTTTGAGCTTCCTCACTTAGATTTTTCTTCTTAATGCGGTTTTCCTCACAGTACTGATCTATGAAAAACTTGGCTATCACCAATACATCTTTGTCCCTATCTCTAAGAGGTGGAAGCGCAACTGGCAAACCCAGCAATCGATAGTATAGATCTTCCCTAAAATTCCCCTTCTTTACCTCATCTGCCAGGTTTTTATGTGTGGCCACTATCACTCTGGCATCATAGGGGATCACTTCATTGCCACCTACTCTTGTAATTTCTTTTTCTTGAAGTACACGAAGCAATTTCACTTGAAGATTCATATCCATATCACCTATTTCATCAAGAAAGATGGTGCCACCGTTGGCCTCTTCAAATTTCCCAATTCTTCGGGCAATCGCTCCGGTAAATGAGCCTTTTTCGTGTCCAAATAGTTCACTTTCTATCAAATCTCTAGGTATAGCCCCAACATTCACAGCCACGAAAGGCTTTTTCTTTCGAGGTGAATTGTAATGAATGGCTTTGGCAACCAATTCCTTTCCAGTACCTGTCTCTCCTGTTACAGAAACCGTGATGTTTGTTTTTGAGGCCTTTTCTATGAGGTTGTACACCTTCTTGATGGCTTCACTATTGCCTACTATACTTTTCTCAAAGTCGTACTTTATTCCAATCTCCTCCTTAAGGGTGTCTATTTCTTTTTTCAGATTATGATTCTGGCGAATATTATTAACGGTATTCCAAAGTCTATCTTTGGTATCAGAATCCTTCACAATATAATCATAAGCTCCCTTTTTAAGAAGATCCACGGCTACAGCCACATCTTCCTGGCCAGAAATGATGATCACTTGAATTTCTTGATTGGTTTCTTTGATCTTTTTTAAGACCTCAGCT
This sequence comes from Cytophagales bacterium, assembly GCA_036735585.1. GTDB lineage: Bacteria > Bacteroidota > Bacteroidia > Cytophagales > JAIYAX01 > JAIYAX01. Next base: position 3,818 of record DAINOB010000190.1, read on the forward strand.
CCATTTTTATCTGGTAGTGAATAATCTAGCGTAATAAGGTCTGGCTTCATGTGTAGATTGCTCAAACAATCTTTTGCATTAAAATAGGTTTGCACCTGATAATCAGGATTTAAGGATAGATGGTAGGCTAGCATTTCAGCATAAAACCGATCATCTTCTACAACGAAAATCTTATATGCTTCCATAGTTTGAGGTTAAGGTGAGGTATTGGATCATTGTGCAAGAGTAAATATGCGCTAATTTCTAAAATTTAGAAGAAATCCCAATTTGAAATCAAGTAAATATTTTGAGATGAAAAAAACCTATGATTTGAACTTTCCTCAGCCCTAGAATTCTTTTGCAATGAGTATGGACTTTCCTGAAATTTTATTTGTTACTACACAAGTATTCTTATGTTTGTAGAACTTAGTCCTAGCCTTTAGCTTTAACCTAGCTTTAATACCGTAATGCAATTAACCAAGGAGATACATGATTTGCTTTTGTCTGAAATTGACAATGCTATCATAGTATGCGATGCTAGAGGATATACAACTTGGGTCAATAAAACCTTTGAAACTATTTCAGAATTTACATTGCATGAGGTGTTGGGTAGAAAGCCTGGCGAGGTACTTCAGGGTCCAGATACAGCACCAGAGGATGTTCAAGCCATCAGAGAGGCCTTAAGCAAAAATGAGCCAATAAAGCAGGTAATCCTGAATTACACCAAATCCGGAAGAGCTTACTGGAATAGTTTGGAGATCAAACCCATCTTCATTGATGAAAAGCTGGTTTATTATTTCTCTATTCAAAGAGAAGTGACGCAGCAAGTATTAGAGCGGAATATGTTGAAAGCCGCAGAAATGAAGTACAGAACACTTTTTGATAATATTGCCGTAGGTGTCACTTTTATTGATTCTGAAGGAAATATTTTAGGGTGTAATGATAAAGAGCTCAGCATCATGGGCTATACCAGAGAAGAGTATTTCCATAAAAGTATTTTTGATCTTGTGGAATCAAATTATCTCCCCCAAAAAAAAATACATCATCAAAAGATATTTGCAGGAGATATTGATAATTTTTCCATCAGAGAGCAAAGGATCAGGAAGGATGGAACAAAAATTTGGGTTTCAGTCTTTTCGATTGTAAGTGAATCAGAAACTGAGGAAAATAGGGTAAAAATCAACTTTACACTAGACATACAAAAAGAGGTATTAACCGAAAGGGAGAATTCTTTGCTTCGACAAAATATCGATTCATTTTTAGATGCTATTCCAAATCCTGTTTTTGTTAAAGACCAAAAACATCAATGGGTAAGTTTTAATAA
>DAINOB010000191.1:0-5117 GCA_036735585.1 Cytophagales bacterium
TTAGCCAATCCACTAAGTTTATTTGTTCGTTAAAAAAGGAGGTATTGTCATTGGGTAACACCGCTCTGGTAATGGTAGTACCCCATTTAAATGTGCCTGAATCCTGTTTTATTTCTTCATTTAAAACGGAAAACAAAGCACTTATTGCCACATCATCTCTACCTATGACAGCTACTTTATCCCCTTTATTCAGCCTAAAGCTTAGGTTGGTAAACAGTTGAACACCATCTTGGGCCAAACTGAGTTGAGATACTTCTAAAATCTGATCCCCAGGCTCTCTTTCGGGCTTAAAGTTGATGAAAGGGTACTTACGATTGGATGGTTTGATCTCATCGATGGTAAGCTTTTCTAGCAATTTCTTTCTTGAAGTTGCCTGCCGCGACTTGGAAGCATTGGCCGAGAACCTGGCAACGAAAGCTTCTAATTCTTTTCGTTTTTCTTCTACCTTTCTATTCTGATCAGAACGCTGTCGGCTGGCTATCTGGCTGCTTTCATACCAAAAGCTGTAATTCCCCGTGAATAAGTTGATTTTTCCATAATCTATATCTGCAATATGCGTGCATACTGTATCCAGAAAGTGTCTATCGTGAGAAACCACTATCACAAGATTTCTGAATTCTGCTAAAAAATCTTCTAGCCACAGAATAGAATCTGGATCCAAATGGTTGGTAGGTTCATCGAGTAAAAGGATATCAGGATTGCCAAATAGTGCTTGAGCCAGAAGCACCTTAACTTTCTCAGCACCTCCAAGATCGCTCATTTGTTCGTAATGAAGGGCCTCTTTTACGCCAAGCGCACTGAGCAAAGCAGCGGCCTCTGATTCTGCATCCCAACCATTAAGTTCGGCAAATTCAGCCTCTAATTCAGAAGCACGCACTCCATCTGCTTCACTAAAATCAGATTTGGCATATATGGCATCCTTTTCTTGCATGATGGCATACAAGCGCTTGTGACCCATAATTACCGTTTGCAAAACTTGGTGCTGATCAAAAGCAAAATGATTTTGCTTCAATACCGCCATTCTAGCTCCTGGTTCTATGGCTACAGAACCCGTGGTTGGATCAATTTCGCCAGAAAGGATCTTCAAAAAAGTAGATTTACCCGCTCCATTTGCGCCTATAAGACCGTAACAATTCCCATTGGAAAACTTTATGGCTACATCTTCAAATAATATACGCTTGCCGTAGCGTAGGCTGATGTTAGAGGTACTAAGCATGATGTTGGATTATGTATGTATAGAAAGTTGCAAAGTTATTGAAAATCATGTGATCACAGGAAAGTGGATTTATTCCTCTATGGTGAAGCTGCGTCTATCTGAAACTTTACATTCTGTTTACAAAGGCTTCCTTTTCTTAACCTTTTCTTAACTCTAGGGAATCAATCGGGTAGTATTGAAAGTGTTGCTTTGATTCGAGAAAATTAATCCGCTCCACATGAACTCAAACTACACGAAGCTAATCCTTCTTTTATTGATTGTTAGCACCTTTACGCTACAAAGTAATGCCCAAAATGCTTTCCATCAGAAAATTGGGCGTATGGCATCATCTTCACTACCATTAGATCCCGCTTTAGCACCTTTCTATCACGGAGTGGCATCAGGTGATCCACTATCTGATAGAGTAATCATCTGGACCAGAGTAACTCCTCCAGGCAATGACACTACACTTGCAGTGCAATATTTTGTTTCCACAGATACATCATTTTCAAATGTGGTAAGCACGGGAACCGTCTCTACAGATACAGCTAAAGATTACACGGTGAAAGTAGATGTAACTGGTTTAAATCCAGACACTTACTACTACTATTATTTCAGAGCTTTGAACACCAACTCGATAGCTGGAAGAGCCAAAACAGCCCCAACAGGCGCAAATAGTCATATCAGATTTGCGGTGGTATCCTGCAACAACTTTAATGGCGGCTACTTCAGTGCTTTTAGAAGAATAGCCCAAAGAAACGATCTGGATGCGGTCATCCATTTAGGTGATTATATCTACGAATACGATTCTTTAGGATACAGAAATCCAGGATTGCCTTCTACCAGATTCAATATTCCCTCCAATGAAATCGTAACACTGGCTGACTATCGTACTCGCTATTCCCTCTACCGTCTAGACCCAGATTTGAGGGAGGCACACAGGCAGCAATCATTTATCACCGTTTGGGACGATCATGAATCTGCCAATGATAGCTATGTAGATGGTGCTGAAAATCATGATCCTGCTACCCAAGGCTCATGGCAAATACGCAAGGCAGTTTCTAAGCGCGTGTACTTCGAGTGGATGCCGATCAGAAACTCCGTAGACACCAACATCTACAGAAAGATATCTTATGGAAACCTTGTAGATCTTATTATGCTGGATACCAGATTAGAAGGAAGACAAGAGCCACCGTCAAACTTTAACGATCCTGACACCTTCCCTTTCCGTCAGGTGCTAAGTCCTATGCAGTATGCATGGTTTATGGATCAATTGAAAAACTCCACAGCTCGCTGGAAAATTGTAGGAAACCAGATTTTGTTCTCAACGACTAATGCAGGATTTGCTGCATTCCCAAGCCACACAAATATTGATTCCATCAAAGCATTAGAAAATGCATTTATCGACAATTGGGAATCCTATCCCGTACAGAGAAACAGTATCATAGATTCAATTAGAGACAATGCCATCAATAATGTAGTATTCATCACAGGGGATTCTCATGCAAGCTGGGCATTTGATGTGACCAAGGAACCAGTTAGATATCCTTTGGCCCAGTTCAACAACATTCCACAAACTAATCCTTATGATTCGGTAACTAAAAATGGATACAATCCATCTACGGGCCTAGGATCATGGGCAGTGGAATTTGGTACACCTTCTATTTCCTCTCAAAATTTTGATGAAATCTTGGGCACAACTGCTGCTACTCAATTTGAGTTTCTCGTAAACAACAACAATCCATTGATTGCTGGTTTTCCTAATTACAATCCACACTTGAAGTATGTAGACTTAGATCGCCACGGCTATTTATTGTTAAACATTCGTCAGGACACGGTGCAAGGAGACTACTTCTACGTTCCTAGTGTTGTAAGTCCCACAAATACAGAGGCTTTCACTGGCACTGGAGTTTATGTTGCACATAATACCAATAGAATTAGAACTACCCCTGGAAGTACTGCATCAGCACTTAAAGCGATACAAGCACTACCGGCACCGGTTACAAACTTCTCAGGCACTTTACTTTCTGTAGAAGCAGATGTAAAGGGAATTCAGTTACTCAATTTATTCCCAAATCCTGCTAGTGATTTTGTGATGATGAATGTAACTACGCTTAAGGAGGCTCCCTTCGTGGTAGAGATTACTGATATGAAAGGCAGAAAGGTGCATCAATTTGACAGAGGCGTATTAGCACCCGGATTTTATCAACTGACATTGGATCTAAGCTTTTTAAAGGATGGCCTATACATATGCCATATCAGATCAGGAAATGAGGCTGTGACAAGAAAACTAAGCCTCAAAAAGTAGATTTTTCTCATACGTTAGCGGTGTTGAAGAGCGGATTTTTGTCCGCTTTTCTCTTTTATATGAAAAGCAAAAACCACCTTGTCGAGGTGGTTTTAATTCGAAATTCTATTTGTGAATCAATTTCCGTGCATCCAATCCTTCTTGGCAAGGAGTGTTTCTTCATCCTCTACATGATCAGGATCTGGAATGCAGCAATCCACAGGACATACAGCAGCACACTGAGGTTCTTCGTGAAAACCCATGCACTCTGTACACTTATTTGATACGATGTAGTAAAATTCATTGGAAACAGGAGTCTGAGGTGCTTTGCCATCTAGTAGGCTGCCATCTTCTAGCTCTACAGAGGTGAGTTTAGTGCCACCAGACCATGTCCATTCCATGCCTCCTTCGTAGATTGCGGTGTTAGGGCACTCAGGCTCACATGCTCCACAATTTATACATTCATCGGTGATCATTATTGCCATAGCACTTAGTTTTGATGTTCAGAATAAAAAACAAAGGTACAACCCATTTGTTTGAACCAAAATCATACGCAAGCATTTATACCCAACTTCATGAGTAATCTCACAAAAAAAGATTTTATCACGCTTTGGACCTTACTGGGCAAAGAGCTTATGCAATGGACCCATGATGAAGATTTACTACAAGAGGTAGCTCAAAACAACCCTTGGTTTATCAAATCTGAAGTGATCCATGCTTTACAATCTCTCAGCAAAATGCTGCAACCAAACAGTATTGAACAATGGGTAAATTCCTATCATTTGCCGGCAGGAATTTCCAAAACTATAGGCGTGGTAATGGCAGGGAACATACCCATGGTAGGGTTTCACGACTGGCTCTGTGTGCTTACCGCTGGCCACAAACTACAAGTAAAATATAGCAGTCAGGACTCTGTATTGATGAAAAAACTAAAGACTTATCTAGAAGAAATAGCTCCTATTCTAAGTGAAAGGATAGTAGAAACAGAGCGAATCCATAAGGTGGATGCAGTTATAGCCACAGGATCAAATAACACTGCAAGATACTTTGACTACTACTTTAGAAATATTCCACATGTAATCCGTAAAAACCGAAACTCAGTGGCGATAGTAACGGGTAGGGAGACCAATGAACAGTTGGTAGCCCTAGGCGCGGATGTATTCAGGTATTTTGGTATGGGTTGCAGAAATGTATCAAAGCTTATGATACCAGAAGGTTTTGATGTGGTGAATATGTTATCACAATGGGAATGCTATGCCTCTGTTGCCGATTTCCACAAATATTTCAATAACTACGAATATCGTAAAGCCATTTTACTAGTCAATCAAGAAGCACATTATGATACCGGTTTTCTTTTATTGAAGGAAGATGCTCGGATAGCCTCTCCAGTGAGCATGCTGCACTATGAAATTTATACTTCACTAGACGACTGCAAGGAATTAATTGCAAAAAGTGTAGATGAAATACAATGTGTGGTAAGTATAGTGCCTGAATTCAAGGATGCAGTATTGCTGGGTGAGGCACAGATTCCAGGCCTACGCGATTATGCAGATGGAGTAGATATTATGAAATTTTTACTTGAAGGTTTGAATGAATAAAAAATCTCTGGCTGTTCACCAGAGATTTTCTGACATA
>DAINOB010000192.1:0-2615 GCA_036735585.1 Cytophagales bacterium
CGAGTGTGGTGTAACTTTAAAGTAATTTCCACTTTACGCCAGCGGTAAATGTTCTAGGCCTCAAGGGGCCATATACATATCCTGCATCTCGGAGAGGCCCTCTATCAAAATCTTGCTGGAAGCTGTTGAACATATTGAGAATGCCAATACTTATTTCTACGGCTTGCTTATCTTCTAAAGGAATACTGTAACTGAGTTTAATATTTTGCTCAAAAAATTGTCGGGTGTTCTTGATTACCGTGTATTCACTTACAGCATCGATAACATGCGGCACAGGCATAGACCCTGAATACACCCCGCTGATCACAAAAGACCAAGACGTATTGGGGATGTACTGCAAACTATAGTAGCCGTAGATAGAGGGCGTCCGTAGCAATTGATTGGTGGTGATGATACTATCTGCTGAAAACTCAGTGTCAGCATCTGATTCCCATATCACTTCATTTTCCCGAAATCGGGCATTCTGAAAAGTCGCACCGGTTTGTAACACCCATTTTTGTCGATATGCTGCACTTACTTCAAGGTTAATGCCGCTCACATAAGCTTCCTTTCCATTTCGCTTGGTGATGATGGCCACTCCACTTTCTTGTTCGGTTTGATTGCTAAGCAAAAAAGGATTGAGCAATGTGGTATAAAAACCTTCCGCTACCATATTCCATTGCAGAGGACCTTTGGATAGCGCATAATTAAGCGACATGGTACTGCTGTTGGATCGCTCAGTCTTGAGATCTGGATCAAGGCGGGTAAAAAGTGCTGTGCCTCCCACTGTCTGTATATGTAGATCTTCATCAAATGCCTGTGGTGCTCTATATCCTTGGGCGAAAGCGACCCTCCATTTCAGCTTAGGATTTATATCTACCATCATGGCTACTCTGGGCACAAGCACGGGTAGTTGTATAGTATTGTTAAAATCTTCTTGTTCAAAACGGTATCTTCCTTTTAAGGTAAAATAATCTGCTCTAGCTCCCCCCAGAAAGGTGATACGTTGCACAGGCTTCCATTGTGCTTGAAAGTATGTGCCCACCGTGCCTGTTTCTTGTTCTATGCTTCTCCCGTAGCCAGGCATCTGATCATTGACCTGATTATGCACATACTCAGTACCCAAAGTGAGATTCGTACGCTTCCCTGGTTCAAAATTGTATTGAATACCACCTACCATCATAAGGTCAGAGGATACTCCATAAGCATTCAAAGCCAACCTATCGTCTTCAGTGAGCAATGTATCATCTGCTCCAAGTATCCTGCCGCCACCACCATAATAGCTATCTCTTTGCGTCTGCTGACCTGAGGTATAGACAGACAATCGATGTTTTAGATTTTTAGAATATTGCTCCCATGAAAGTCCCCATCCCAAAATTCGATGATTTAATTGTTCTGCAAGTGCTGCCTGGTGAGGAGGCCTATCAAGATTGCTCCCCCCTCTTCGAAACTCATTGATATGAAATAAGTTGGCCTTAAGCCTACTTCTATCGGATAATTCATAAAAGGCATCTATGCCCAAGGTGGTGTTGCGTAAAGTGGTGCGCTCCGTGAATCCATCACCATTAGCATCCCAAGCCGCTCTATTTCTGTTCAATCCATAAAAACGAACGCCTCTTTGCTGAGTTGGCGCCACCAAAGCACCATTCAGAAGCAGTGCTCCATCGGGAGTACCATCCTCAAAGACAGATTGTTGATAGCTTACTTCCAACTCATTTTCCACTGGATCTTTGGTGAGAATATTTACCGTGCCTGCTATTGCATTACCTCCATAAAGCACCGATCCTGCCCCTCTGATTACTTCCACTCGGTCAATCATTCTGGCAGGAAGCATTTCAAGACCATATACACCTGCCAAAGCAGAGTATACAGGTCGGCTGTTGATCAAAATTTGGGTGTAGGGACCAGGCAATCCATTCATTCTTAATTGGGTAAAGCCACAATTCTGACAATTGTTTTCTACGCGTAGACCGGGTGAGAAATTAAGACCTTCTGCTAAGCTTACAGCCTGCACATGTTCAAAGCTTTTGGGCTCCATTCGTGAGATAATCACTGGAGATTGATATAAGGGCACATCACTACGACTACCTGTAACTACCACTTGATCCAATTGCAAAAGATCTTTTTCTAAGGTGTAAATACGCTCTACTACTCCTGTGTTTGTGAGGTCGATGGTGTCAGATACAATTCGGAACCCTACTGCCGAAATGCGAATGATAGCCTTGCCAGTTATCGTGGTAACTATTGAAAATCTTCCATCTACATCTGAAATAGCGCCCTCTTTACTTGGCTGAAGTTGAATATGCGCAAATGAAACAGGTTCATTGTCGTGGACTACCTTCCCTGATATCTGTGAGGAAGCCTCTTTAGTAAAAAGAAGACATACTAGTAGGAATAAGTATCTAAGGTAAAAATTCATGACCAGCTATTTAGTGCTGCAAAAATAATATTTTAGGCTGATCTAACAATTTATTATTTGCAGTCTAAATAATATTTTTGACAAGGCACGATCTGTTGGTCTTACCTTCATGCATTCCCACAACACCAAAAAGGTACGGGTTTGCCCAACTTTCCAAAAGTTGAGAACTTCTGGAAAGTTTAAAACGGGTTTCCAATCTCCCTCATTTGCTATCGAA
>DAINOB010000192.1:2625-5095 GCA_036735585.1 Cytophagales bacterium
CATTCATTCCTACGGCACAAGCAAGACGCTCCCTGAAGCGGGACAAGCTGCTCTAGTGATAGGTCGAGGTATTCTCTATAAAGCTTTCCCTTATATCTTTACTTTAGAGAAAACATAGAGCATTTCTCGTGCAATTTGAGCACAGCGCTCATCATACATTTTTTCCTCTTCGGCACTGCCATCCACATTCTTAGGATCTTCATAAGCGATGGCAATGCGCTCTTCCGCTCCAAATACCACTGGGCATTCCTCATCTGCCTGTGCACAGGTCATTACAGCACAAAACTCTTTCCTTGGATTCTTCACGTCATTGTACACTTTAGACCATGCCTTAACCGGAACAGCATCCTCTGCATAGGTCACATGATAGAGAGGATTGTCACCTGCTTGTATTTGCTCTATAGTAAAACCTGCACGCTCCATGGCAGCCACTGCTCTGGGATTAAAGGCAGTAGCTTCTGTGCCTCCACTGTAGCAATCCAAACCTGCTACCCCATAAGATTTGGCAGCCGCCATTGCCCATATTTGGCTCATGTGGCTCCTTCTGGAGTTGTGAGTACAGATAAAAGTAACTTGCGGAATTTGTGCTGTGGAGAGTTTGCTGCCTATGTAGCTGGACAATTGCTCAAGATTCGCTTTTCTATCCTCAGGAATTTGATCAAACTCTGATTTTCTGGCTTCCATATACTCGGCAAGCGCGCTAAAGGGTTTTGTTTTTTCTGTGGTGTCCATGGTTTCTTTATTTTGGTCTTTTTCCTGATTACACGAAAGGATACAGGCAGTTGCTAGGAGCAGCAGCCATTTGTTTTGGGTAGAATTCATAGAGGTTGAATGAAGTTATGGGTTGCAAGCGGGTGAATGAGGTTGTAGACAGGAAGCATTTTGCAACAATTCCTGTAAATAATGAAGTGCTTCTTTAAGTGCTTTTACTTTTTCTACATTAAGACAGTAGCTCACATTTAGACCTTCGGTGTTTCCTGTGAGTAGTCCTATTTTCTTAAGTTCTTGAAGGTGTTGAGAAACCGTACTTCTGTTGAGTGGAATTTCTTGAGCGATATCGCCTGAATAGCAACTTTGTCTTTGGCTGAGCAATTCAATAATTGCAATTCGAGCCGGATGTGCCAATGCCTTTCCGAATAGTGCCAGATCTTGCTGATGCGACTCGAATATTTCTGCTTTAGAATACATATCTTAAGTATGTCGTAAACATACAACCAAACTAACTGGCAAACACCAAGTGCTAAAGGGTAAATTTCGCTTTCATGGAAGATTTTCGATGGTTTGCAGAAAATGTGAGGATTAGCTCAATTAAAATTTGATACTCTTGCTTTTTTTATAAAATTGAAACCATGAAGACCAATTTTTTACTCTTGCTTTTACTGGGTTTTTCCCTCTTTACTTCTGCACAGGAGCCTTTGTGGGTTCGGTATCCTTCCATATCACCGGATGGCAAGACTGTAGCTTTCTCTCATCTGGGCGAAATTTTCATTGTTTCCTCCGCTGGAGGTGATGCTCGTGCCCTTACTCGACATCCAGGCCATGACTTCAAGCCTGTATGGTCAAAAGATGGTAAACACCTAGCATTTGCTTCTGACCGCTATGGCAATTTCGATATCTTCCTCATTGCAGCAGATGGAAGTGGACTGCGTAGACTTACTTACAATTCTTCTTCAGAGCTTCCCAATGATTTTAGTACAGATGGAAATTGGGTCTATTTTACTTCCAGCATTCAGGATTATAAAGAAAATTCTCAATTCCCAACAGGTGCTTTGCCTGAATTGTACCGAGTGCATACAAGTACCTCTGAACTAGAATTGGTACTCACAACTCCGGCTTTGCAGTCACGATTGATGCCCGATGGCACTGGTGCCCTCCTGTATGAGGATGCCAAAGGATATGAGAACAACTGGCGAAAGCATCAGGTATCCAACTTTGCAAAGGATATTTGGCTCTTTGATCCCTCTGCTGGGAAACACACCAAACTCACGCGCTTTGAAGGAGATGATCGAAACCCGGTTCCTTCAGCAGATGGCAAAACAGTTTACTATTTAAGTGAATCACAAGGAAGCTTCAATGTGCATCTAATGAGCATAGGCGCAAATCCTACTTCCAATCCCATTACCCGTTTCAGCAAGCATCCTGTTAGGTTTTTGAGTGTTTCAAATGACAATACTTTATGCTATTTCTACGATGGACAACTGTATGTACATCAAGCAAATGCATCTCCTAAGGCCATTCCTATAAAAATTCAAGCAGACGAACGTCACTTGCCCGAAAAATATGTGAATGTGCAGGGCGGAGCTACAGAATTTGCTTTATCTCCCAATGGAAAAGAAATAGCCTTTATATTCCGAGGTGAGGTATTCGTAACGGCCACGCAGGGCAGTACCACCCGAAGGATCACCAATACACCGGAGCAGGAGCGCTCTATTTCCTTCAGTCCTGATGGACGCACACTGCTCTATGCCTC
>DAINOB010000193.1:0-5037 GCA_036735585.1 Cytophagales bacterium
AACTGGATTGGACTACGAACAAATAGTGAAGGCCACTAGCCATAATACCCAAGCTCTTTTTCGGTTATGATAGCTTTTGATCCAGTGATACACTTACATCAGGGCAAAGAAAATTCTTCGTCCATTCTACTTATTTATACTGGAGGTACTATTGGCATGGATTACCAAGAGGGGGAGTCGCAGTTGGTGCCTTTCCCCTTTGATCATATGCTTTTGCGTATTCCAGAGATACAATCACTATCGGTATCATTGAGTGTTGTTCAGGCTTCTTCACCTATTGATTCTAGTAATATCAAGCCTGAAGATTGGATTAAGATTGCATCACTCATTTCAAATAATTACGCTCAGTATGATGGATTTGTGGTGCTTCATGGTACGGACACGATGGCCTTCACTGCATCTGCAATCAGTTTTCTTTTAGAAGGACTTCATAAGCCTATTATTTTCACTGGAGCTCAACTTCCCTTGGGAGAAAGGAGATCAGATGGGAGGGAAAATCTGCTTACTGCAATGGAGATTTGTAGCGAAAGGACTAAAGGCAAACCAAGAGTGCAGGAAGTTTGTATATTTTTTGGTGGACTATTGCTACGTGCAAACCGAGCTAAAAAAACCGAAAGTAATTTTTTTGATGCCTTTAACTCCGAAAACTATCCTACTTTGGCAGAAGCAGGGGTGAGTATTATTTTCAAAGACAATTTTCTTTTTAGGTCAAATCTTTCCTTTAAATGTTTCGATCAACTAGAGTCTAATGTGCTATTGATCAAGCTATTTCCTGGATTGCGTTATGATTTGATTTCTCAGGCTCTACAGAATCATAGGTTGCAAGGAGTGGTTTTAGAAACTTATGGATCGGGAAATGCTCCTAATGATCCAGCTTTTTGCAGATTACTTGAGGAGCTCTATGAAAGACAAGTTGTAGTATATAATGTAAGCCAATGCCCTGGAGGCACTGTAATGCAAGGGAAGTATGCTACCAGCAAGCATCTACTGGATAAAGGTGTAATCGGAGGAAGCGATTTGACTACAGAAGCCGCCCTGACGAAATTGATGTTTGTATTGGGTAATTTTAAGGATTCCAAAGAACAGATTTCCTTATTAAAGCAAGATTTGAGAGGAGAAATGACGCAGATTTGAAAAAATATATCCCATTTGCATAAAGATATTTTTATCCATTTATTTGAGAGATTTTTGCGAGGAGAGGTGTCCGAGTGGTTGAAGGAGCACGCCTGGAAAGTGTGTATGCTGGAAACGGTATCGAGGGTTCGAATCCCTCTCTCTCCGCAAAATTAGAGCTCTTGTAAACAATAGTCACACACCATAAACAATTTAAAAAGGAAGCCAACCACCTAAAAACTTATGAAAAAGTTCATCGCTTTCGCAGTAATAGCTATATTCTGCAATTTTGGAATCACTTCTTATGCTCTTGCTCAAACTGAAACTACACAAGATCAGGGCACCACAGAAACACAGAATGCAGATCAAGTAGACTCAGCAGCTGCTGCACCTACAGAAGATGCTCCCGCAGAACCAGTAGCAGAAGCTTCTGTTACCAACGCTGAAGAGGTCATTGAAGAGCAATCTTTCAACCAAGTCCTAAAGCAGAAGTTCATCGAAGGAGGTCCTGCATTTATGGGTATTGTACTTGTTGCCCTTATCCTTGGTCTTGCTGTAGCTATTGAAAGAATTATCTTCCTTAACTTATCTACAGTGAACACAGATAAACTTCTCAACAAAATTGAGGATGCTTTAAAATCTGGTGGAATCGAATCTGCAAAAGAAGTTTGTAGAAATACGGCAGGTCCCGTAGCAAGCATTTTCTATCAAGGCTTAGAGAGAAGCAAAGAAGGAATAGAAATGGTAGAGAAATCAGTAATTGCTTACGGCAGCGTTCAGATGGGGCAATTAGAGAAAGGAATTAGCTGGATCAACCTATTTATCGCATTGGCTCCTATGCTAGGATTTATGGGTACGGTTATAGGTATGATCGATGCCTTCGATGCCATTCAAGCTGCTGGTGATATTTCTCCATCTCTTGTTGCTGGAGGTATCAAGGTTGCCCTTTTAACCACGGTATTTGGTCTTATCGTAGCCATGATTCTTCAAATTTTCTATAATTACATCATCGGTAAAGTAGACAGCATAGTGAATTCTATGGAAGATGCTTCTATTTCATTTATCGATATGTTGATCAGACATAACGTAGCAAAATAAACACCTAAGGTCACTATCTATGAAACGAGAAACTGTGAGCCTTATCATAAGGTACGCCACCATTGCACTAATGGTCATTGCCGCCATATTCGAAATATTAATTATTTCAAAAGGAGATGAAGCTGTAGCCACGACTGCTAGCTTACAAGATTCCCTTATCGGTCCATTTTTATCTCTAAGCTATGTGTCGGTATTGATTCCGGCAGCTTTGGCTTTGATCTTCCCGATTGTTCACCTTCTAGACAATCCGAAATCTGCAAAGGGTATTTTAATTGGTGTTGGAGCTTTGATAGTAGTAGTTGGACTTGCTTATGCCATTTCACCTTCTACAGTTGAATCCAGTTTCCCACAAGGCACCACAGAGGGAACTTCCAAATGGGTAAGCACAGGATTAAATACGTTCCTATTCCTAAGCATCATTGCTGTGGGAAGTATTGTTTACACTGAGGTTTCAAGGCTTTTCAAGTAGAATATTATGGGAAAAAGACAGTCTAGTGAAGTGAATGCTGGATCAATGGCTGATATAGCATTCTTGCTCCTTATTTTCTTCTTGGTTACAACCACCATAGCTTCCGACAAAGGATTGCCTATGTTGCTTCCACCCAAGAAGGAAAAAGACGACAACACAATCGTGGAGATGAATGAGCGTAATGTTTTTACTGTACTCATCAACTCAAAAGATAAGTTACTGGCGGAGAAGGAACCTACTGAGCCCTCCGAATTGAGAGATAAGTGTAAGAAATTTTTATCTAACAATGGAAGAGATCCTGAACAATCTGATAGCCCACAAGAGGCGGTAGTTTCCTTAAAAGCGGACAGAGGTACGTCTTATAGTATGTATCTTCTAGTTTTAGATGAACTAACGGCAGCATACAATGAATTGAGAGCCGAAAGTGTTGGATTAACGCCTCAGGAATTTATGAATTTGGATAAGAAGAAGCCAGAGGACAATGAAAAGTATGAGAGAGCGCGTGAGAATTACCCATACAGGCTTTCAGAAGCTGAGCCTACTAAAATAGGAGGATAACCATGAGCAAGTTCAAAAAGAAAAAATCTGACGGGCAGCAAGCCATTTCTACCGCTTCTTTGCCTGATATCGTTTTCATGCTGTTGTTTTTTTTCATGGTTACTACTGTATTGAGGGAAACAACAATCATGGTAGAGCAGAAAATACCAGAGGCGTCTCAGTTAACAAAACTTGAGAATAAATCACTTGTGAGTTACATCTATGTAGGTAAGCCTAAGCAAACCAATCTGTATGGAAAAGAGCCTAGGATTCAAGTGAATGATGTACTTATCAGTCCAGAAGCAATTGTGAATTGGGTAGAACAAGAGAAGTCTAAACTATCTGAGGCAGAGCGTGATATGATTACTGTTTCTCTTAAAATTGACAGAGAAGCTAAGATGGGAATCATCACAGATGTAAAAGAGCAATTGCGAGAAGCAAATGCAAGGAAGATCAATTATGCTTCCAATATGAAACTCGATTTATAAAATAAAATCCTTACAAAAGCCTTTCTTTGGAAAGGCTTTTTTTTGGCCCAAATTTCATATTTTAAATAGCAAAATGAGTCCTTCACAAGTGATCCATCGATGGTGCATGTACGATTGGGCCAATTCTGTATATTCACTTACCATCACCACAGCTGTTTTCCCAATTTATTTTACGGCCATCACTACACAAGCTGATGGAAACACTGCCTTAAGCTTTTGGGACATTACTTTGCCTTCTTCTATTTGGTATTCTTATACACTTTCCTTGTCGTTTTTGTTTATTGTGGTAATCAATCCATTATTGTCAGGTATCTCTGATTACTCGGGAAATCGCAAGACATTTTTAAACATTTTTTTATCCATAGGGGCATTAAGTTGTATGGGTTTGTTTTTTTTCGATGGTATTGATAACGTGCGCTTGGGATTATTGCTTTTTGGCATTGCTACAATTGGCTATGCAGGGAGTTTGGTTTTTTACAATGCCTATTTACCAGAAATCACTGCTGCTTCAGAGTATGACAAAGTAAGTGCAAGAGGATTTGCTTATGGATATATAGGTAGTGTTATCTTACTTCTCATTAATCTAGCCGTTATTCAATTCCCTACTACTTTCGGCCTGGCTGAGGGAACACTTCCATCCAGACTTTCATTTCTAATGGTAGGTGTATGGTGGTTATGTTTTGGATGGTATGCAAGCAGTGGATTGCCTTCTTTACCCTCACAAAGATTCAGTATGCGATCGCTCAGAAACGGATACCTTGAGATCAATCATACGTTGCATAAAGTGACAAGAATTTTTGGGATTAAATTTTTTCTGGTATCCTTTTTTTTCTTGAGCATTGGATTTCAGACCATTATGTATTTGGCTACCATCTTCGGTTCTACTGAGTTGCATATTCCTACTGTGGGTCTCATAGGAGTGGTTCTTATCATTCAGTTGGTAGCCATAGCAGGAGCTTTTTTGATGGCTAAAGTTTCTGCAAGATTAGGTAATGCAGCTACTTTGGCTTTAGCCTCTGTGGTTTGTATTGTGATTTGCATTAGTGCTTTTTTGATTCAATCGGCAATGCAATTTTATCTATTGGCGGTACTGGTAGGATTGCTTATGGGTGGGGTGCAAAGCTTGTCAAGGAGTACTTTTGCAAAGCTGATACCCAATGATAACGACAATGCCTCTTTTTATAGCTTTTATGAGTTGGTAGAAAAAGTAGCCATAGTTACAGGGACAGCAACTTATGGGATTATCGAGCAAGTGACAGGCACTATGAGAAATAGTGCATTGTTTTTGTCTATGTTCTTTTTGTTGGCTAGCGCAGGTTTTTTCATACTGCA
>DAINOB010000194.1:0-5030 GCA_036735585.1 Cytophagales bacterium
ATTGGTTTTGAAAGGCCTCCCAGTTTTTGTCCTCTCTCAAATGCTGATCAATAAGGCCCTTCAGTTTTCTGCTGTCTTCCTCGGTTTCCTTTCCGTTGATGTGCTCTTTCAGTTCAGTGATGAGCTTGTTTTTGCGAATGATTTTGAGGGTATTGGAGGTTAGTTCATTGGACCTCAACTCCAGCTGTTCATGCAGATAGGCCTCTTTAAACTCTGCATTTTTCAGTTTTTCAAGATGCAACTCTTGCTCCTGCTCCAAGATTATTTTATTGTCCCTGATCTTGTGCCTTTGGAGCAGTACTACGTAGATAGATGCCACAGATACGAAGATGAACGCTATAATAAAGGTTCTTTGTAGCCAGGAAGAAAGTCTTTCACGATCTTCAAAATGCTTGATCTCTTTGGCTTGCATGGCAAGGGCAGCTTCCTTCTTCTCAGTTTCATATATCACTTGCTTGGTAGCTATTTGCTCGGCCACTTGTTCTGAATACATGCGTTCGTAGGTCAGATACGCTTTGTCCTGATAATAAAAGGCAGAATCGTGCATTCCCAACTGTGCGAAGCCTTTAGCAAGATCTCTAAGGGCACTTTTTTGTAGGTAAAGATTTCCATTTACACTCGACAGCTGCAAGGCTTTTCTGGAGTACAAAAGGCCTTGAATAATATTGCCTGTTTTTCGATAAATATCTCCTATGTTGTTGTAAACATTGGCCAGTCGGTAGGTATTTGGTTTGCTTTCTAGCAAAACCAAAGCACTATCAAAATAGGCTCTAGCCTGTGGATAGAGGGCCAAATCTTCATATATACTGCCAATGTTTTCGTAGATAAGTGCAGCACCTACCGAATCTTTCAATTGCTGAAATACTTCTAAAGCCCTATTTTGATATTCCAAAGCGATGGAGTAATTCCCCTTTTTCTCATGATAATGACCCATTCGCCCGTATACATCGGCTAACCCACCGGAAGCGCCTATGCTTTCAAAAATGGCCATGGCTTGGGTTAAATATTTGAGTGAAGAAGTTGTGTCCTTGGAATAGTAATGGGTGGTACTCAGATTGGCATACAGCGAGGCAATGAGTTGAGCAGAGTCAAAAGCAATAGACAAACGCTCCGCCATCAGATAATGATCCAAAGCTTGGGGTATTGATCCTAGCTCAAAGAAGTATCGGCCAATAAGCATGTGGGCTTGAGCCATTCTAAGCGTATCATGAGCTGATTCTGAAACGCGAAGTGCTTCTCTAGCAACTACAAAAACAGAATCCCGTTTACCGGGCAAAGTGTTGATCCGATCCCAATCCACTTCCTGAGCCAAAACCAGCATAGGAAGAAACAGAATAAAGATTGCAGTATAGCCTTTCACCACTACAAGCAAACCACTTAAGCTTACTAGGGCATTACTCAAATATTATCAATTTGTTAAGTTTATTTGATCAAGGACGGTGTTTGATTAAGGAAATCAAACACAAAGTCAGTGCATAGAATTATTAAATCACCGCACCACACACAATTCTTTGAAAAATTCATAGGGCAAGGGGATATCTAAGAAAATTGAAACCATATCCGAGATTCGAGTATGCTCCATGGCATAGGCGGTCTATAGTTTTGTTCCTGAAAATAAAATTATTCAGGACCTAAAAATTAATGCATCATGAATGAAGAAATTCTCAAGCTGATTGATCCGGAAATCCTTGAAGGAATGAAGCAATTGCCTCCTGAACTAGCGCAAGGAGGACCTGTTGAACAGTCCTATCCGGCCATTAGAGCTCTCCTTAAAGGAATGGAAGCGCTTCCCTTTAATAGCACTACCATGACCATGGAAGAAAGAATGGTAAAAGCTGAAGGCAGAGATATTCGGGTCATCGTATACCAACCAAAGGATATGGCTCAACATTCAGGCATCTGCGTCTATTGGATTCACGGAGGAGGCAATGTGTTAGGTACGCCAAGAGAGGATGATATTGCAGCCCTTTTTGTAGATAATTTGAAGTGTACTATGGTGTCTGCCGACTATAAAGTAGCTCCTGAAAACCAACACCCCGAAGGCATGGAAGACTGCTACGCAGGTTTGGTATGGACTGCTCAACATGCCGAAGAACTGGGCTTTGATAAAAACAAAATTGCCGTTTGTGGAGAAAGTGCGGGCGGAGGTATGGCGGCAAGAACTGTCTTACTCAACCGTGAGCGTAAAGAGGTAAATATTGCTTTTCAACTCTTGAAATGCCCCATGCTCGACAACACGCACGATACACCTTCCGGTAGAATCTCCGGCTATCTTGGGTGGGACCGAGACTCCTCCTTGTGGGCATGGAATGCGTATTTGGGAGGGGATTTTGGTAAGAGTGCTACACCCTTTCAAAGCCCATCGAGAGCAACTGATTTGAGCGGGCTTCCCCCAACATTCTTGTACGTTGGTGCAGTTGAATTATTCAGAGATGAGGTGATTGCCTATGCCCAGCAATTGATGAAAGACGGAGTACCCACCGAATTGTATGTAGCTCCTGGAGTGTTGCACGGTGGTGAGAGAATGGCGCCCAATGCCAAGGTTGCCAAAACAGCCCATTATATTATGGTAGATGCAGTGAAAAGAGCTTTTAAACTTTAATCAAAACAACTTTAACGTAAGAATCATGGAACTTAAAAATATATCCCCCCTTGAAAAAGTAGGATACCAAAAACTCAAAATGAGCCACTGGGTATCTCATACCGAAATCATTATAGATGCTAAGCCGGAGCAAGTTTGGAGTGTGATGACAGATACAGAAAACTATGGGAATTGGAATGATATAATTCTCAAAATAAATGGCAAAATCAAGGACAAAGGCAAAGTAGATGTGCTTTTCAAAGCAGGACCGAAAGCAAAACCACAGTGGTTTCACCATGATACCATTCATGTAGAACAGGGTGTAGAGTTTTACTGGAGTGATGTGCAAACCATGGGTATCAAAGACAGACATTGCTTTAGGGTAGAGCCCACACAGGATGGAAAATCAAAGTTTATTCACTCTGATCAAGTACTGGGAGGTATGACCTGGCTTGTAGGGAAGATGGCCATTAACTTACAAATGAATGTATATCCAATGTTTAATCGATCTTTGAAGGCTGAGGTTGAGAGGAGGTACCCCAAATCATCAAGTTAAAACATGCTAGAACAATTAGAAATCTACATCAATGCCCAAAAAACCATTGCCAACTACATGTTGGCTTTTGGGTTTATCATGCTATTTCTGGCTGTTTTGACTCATTTTTCAAGCTCAAATACCCTAATCGTAGGGTTAAAGATAGGCTTGCTTGTTTTTGGGCTCATTTCAGCAGCAAGTGGCTTTGGATATAAAAAGACCGAGGAAAAATTACTCAAAAGTCAAACCTTGCTTTACCAAGAAAATGCGGCAGATTTCAACCTAAAAGAAAAAGAACGGATGGCAAAAGTGGTTAAGAATTTTCCTTTTATACAAATAACTTTTGTAGCAATCATTCTTGTGGCGTTGGTGATCAATCTATTTTTTCACAAAGCAATTTTAAATGGGTTACTGTTTGCCTTGGTTA
The DNA here is from genome assembly GCA_036735585.1 of Cytophagales bacterium. GTDB lineage: Bacteria > Bacteroidota > Bacteroidia > Cytophagales > JAIYAX01 > JAIYAX01. The sequence continues at coordinate 3,544 of DAINOB010000194.1, forward strand.
TTTTTTTGGTTGGGAATATGATTATTGAAAGTGTATCAAAATCATCCATTGATACTTATTTTGAAAAACTATCTCAACAATAAATCATGCAGGATTTCATCAGAATCGAAAGCATCAGCATGTTTCACGACCTGCTTCAAATACCGCCACCGAAACATCCCTTAATTAGTGTTATTGACTTCTCGAAACTTCCTCAGTTTTCTCAAAACGATGCTTCTGCCGGCACTAAAGTAGCTTCGTCCTTCTATGCAGTTACCTTAAAGCATCTTAAAACAGGAAGCATTCAATACGGCAGAAAACAAATTGATTTTCAGGAAGGCAGTCTGTTTTTTTCCTATCCTGATCAGGTGGGGATCATTCAAAACCCAGTGTTTGAAGAATGCAGCTATAGTTGGGGGCTGTTCTTTCATGCAGATTTAATATATGGTACTCCACTAGCATCCAAAATAGCGGAATATTCGTTTTTCCGATATGCTACCAATGAGGCATTGCATCTCTCCGAAGATGAAAAGAAGAGCCTCTCTGAGATCATTCACACCATCCAAACCGAACTGAGTCAACCCATCGATAAGCACACAAAAAGTGTTTTTACCTCAGCGATGGATCTGCTTTTAAACCATTGCAACCGATATTACGACAGACAATTCATCACACGAGAGAATCAAAATAAATCCGTGGTTGTCACAATTGGAAATTTCCTTACTACTTATTTTGCCTCAGCAGACATGGCTATAAAAGGTCTACCATCTGCCATGCAATGCGCAGAACAGGTGAATCTTTCTCCCAATTATTTAAGCGACCTGCTTCGCAAGGAAACAGGTAAAACCACTCAAGAACATATTCATTATCACCTTCTGGAAATTGCCAAAGACCGATTGCTTGGTAGTGATGATTCTGTAAAAGAAATTGCCCATTCCTTAGGATTTGAATACGCGCATTATTTCAGCAACTTATTTAAAAAGAAAATCGGCCAGAGCCCTTCAGAGTTTAGGCACTTGAGCTAAAAAGAGAGAGTATCGATTCTGTTTTTTTTACTATATCCATTTACATATAGAAAAAGGCAATACTTATTTTTTATATGCAAATACATATAGTGTGAGTGAATTATCAATCTTTGTAAAAACCAGAAGAAAGCAATTGGGCTTAACTCAGGAAGAACTTGCTGAAAAGGCTGGAATAGCACTTACCGTTATCAGAAAGATTGAGCAAGGTAAAGATAACCTCAGCTTGTCTAAGGTCAATCACGTGCTTCAACTATTTGGCAATGTATTAGGTCCTATAAAGGAGAGCAATGAGACAAGGGATAGTTAAATCTACCACTCTCTTTTGTTAATTATTAGTTCTTATAAAACTCATTCTGTTTTTTCTTAACCTTATAGCCATGAAAACTACACCCTACCATAACCTAGGAGATCACGCCATCCAGTCCCTGATTGTTACGCTCAGGCTTAGATTCTCGCAAAATATGCATCGACATACCGACCTAC
>DAINOB010000195.1:0-5015 GCA_036735585.1 Cytophagales bacterium
CCTTCCAGAGAAAAACCTGCTTTGGTATTTCCCCAAGGGTCTTTGTTGATCCCCGCAAACTCTACATTGAGTTCCACAGGCTTGGTTACGTCTTTGATGGTAAGATCGCCTTTTATCTTCCCTGTAGAAGCGTTGAAATGATCAGACTTAAAAGATAAGGTAGGGAACTGCTCAACCGCAAAAAAATCACCGCTCTTAAGGTGTGTATCTCTCTGCTCATTGGCAGTGTTGATTGAGCCCATGTCTGCTGTGAATGCCACTTTGGCATCGCTGAAGTCATCGCTGGAAGCTTCTACCTCGGCATTTACTACATTGAGTTGACCCGTAACATTGCTGATCATAAGGTGCTTTACTTTGAAAGTAACTTCACTGTGGGTGGGATCAAGTGTCCATTTTTTCATGTTGATATCTATTTTGGAGTTAATGTTTGTTTAATCAACTTCAATTATCTGTCCACGGTTGCCCAACACTCAACCTTTAGCTGTATATCTTAAACATGATTAAGATTCCTTGTTTGGACTCATCGCATCTTGGCTTTCATCATGCTTAGGAACTCTGGAGTAATGCCCAAATAAGAGGCAATGTATTTCTGCGGTGCTACTTGTTCTATCCCCGGAAATCTCTCAATAAATGCCTCGTATTGTTCTTTGGCACTAAGCACGTGGCTTTCAATTAGGCGTTTTTGATGCGCTACCATAGAGTTTTGAAAGAGAATTCTGAAGTAACGCTCCAATTGCGGCAGCTTTTCTAGCAGCAACTCAAAATCGGATTTATGAATCACAAATATCTCTGCATCCTCTAGTGCTTTTACATGTTGCGTGCAGGGTGTGCCAGTGTGAAAAGATACAATATCACCCGTCCACCACATATCTGTTCCAAACTGTAGCACTTTGGGCTGACCCAATACCGGTTCACTATACGTCATGAGATAGCCGCTTTTGATGAGGATAAATGGAGAACTTTGTTGATCCTTTTCTACTACAAAAGCATTCTTTTTTATTTGGCGATATTCAAAACAATCAAAAAAAAGATCGCCTTCTTCTGGAGAGAGAGGGGCATATTTACCCAGATGTGCCAGTATTTCTTTTCTCGTAAGCATCCAAGGCAAACATAACTTAAACTGGTTGAAGTTTTCTGATGCAAATGCATAGTAAACTATATTTTGCAGGAATCAGGCTCGAGCTTTGATCTAAATATTGCAAATCAACCAATTCTAATCCTATGAAAAATTTGATCACTGGACTACATCATGTCACGGCTATGGCCTCTGATCCTCAGGGCAACGTAGATTTTTATGCTGGAATCTTAGGTCTTCGCATGGTTAAAAAAACCATCAACTTTGATGCTCCCGATGTTTACCATTTGTATTACGGTGATGAGCTGGGCAATCCTGGCACCATCATGACCTTCTTCCCTATTCCTGGCCTGATGCATGGTAGAAAAGGTAAAGGGCAATTAACGGTTACTACCTTCTCAATTCCAGAAAATTCTCTAGACTATTGGTTGAAAAGACTAAAGAAATTTGGCATTCCTTACAAAGCTCCTCAAGAGCGTTTTGACAAAGAGGTCTACCTCTACTTTGAAGATTATGATGGCTTGGGTGTGGCACTGGTAGCCAATGCTCAGGACATCAGGCCTGGCTTTAGCTATGGTCAAGTAGATCCGCAACATGCGATCAAGGGGTTTTATAGCGTAAGTCTCTCGGAAGAAAGTCCCGTACGCACCGCTGCCTTGCTGCAGGAGAAAATGGACCATCAACTTGTAGCAGAGCAAGGCAATATTCTTAGATTTTCGGCTTCCGGCAAGCCTGGAGATTATGTAGACCTTTTGAATGACGAAAGCCCTAAAGGACTGAATGGCAATGGCACTGTACACCATCTTGCCTTTGCCACGCCCAATGACGAGGTTCAATTGGAAGTGAGAGAAAAAATCAAGCAGCATGGATTGAGTCCAACCCCCGTTTTGGATAGGCAGTACTTTCATTCCATTTATTTTCGGGAGCCAGGCGGAGTGCTGTTCGAAGTAGCTACCAGCGATATCGGATTTACTTTGGATGAGCAAAAGGCTCACTTGGGTGAAGCACTTAAACTTCCACCTTGGCAAGAATCCCAACGAGACCAGATTGAAAAAGGTCTACAACCCATTGAATTGAATACAGACCCTTTTATGGATTAATGCAATGCACAACTTACCGTTAATTGAAAAAGGACTGCCCTTAAAAGATGCCAAAGGAGCAATCATCCTTGTGCATGGTCGTGGAGGCAGCGCAGAAGACATTGTCTCCCTAGCCTTAAACTTTCCGGCCAAAGACTATTACATCGCGGCACCTCAAGCTACAGGAAACACTTGGTATCCCTATAGCTTCTTAGCCCCTGTGGCTCAAAATGAACCTTGGTTGAGTGCTTCAGTGAGTACAATACAAATTCTGATTGATCAAATCGCTGAAGTGCTTCCTTTCAAACAGATTTTTATCATGGGATTCTCTCAAGGAGCATGTCTAGCTTTAGAAAGTGTGGCACGTAATGCTCAGGCTTTTGGAGGTGTTGCTGCCTTTACGGGAGGATTAATCGGAGATATTTTGGAGCCCAATCGGTACAAAGGAACTTTCGATGGAACACCTGTTTTTATTGGCAACAGTGATCATGACCCTCATGTTCCTGAAAGTAGATCAGCGGAAAGTGCCGCTCAAATGCAAAAAATGGATGCAAAAGTGAGCTATAAAGTCTACCCGGGAAAAGCCCACACCATCATCACAGATGAAATAAAAACTGTGAACCAATTGTTCTTTCGGACATAAGCTTCATTAGCGTAAAAATAGATGAAAAATGTGGTGAGGGAATTTGAAAACCAAGGCAAATGCAATATCTTTGAGGCGTATTTGCAAGAATTATGAGTCTTTTAATTGCCATGCACTTTCACAGATCCCCTGATGGGAGCACAGGCTTCTACATCCTTAATGATGGAGTGAAGTCATACCTCCCCAAAGTACCCAGCAGATCTGGATACTTTATTCCCGAAGATCACACCACTGTCTCAGAGCCGCAGGAATATTATTACCGCCAGATAGATCCCATCATCCAATACCTAGGCTATAGCCAAGCAGAGGTGGCTACACTCCTTGAAGTTGATCCGAGTACCCTTTCCAGATGGCGCAAGCAAGACAAAACTATCGGCAAGTTGAGGACTAGGGCAGTATCTGAGTTGGATCAGCTCATAGCCAAAGGTGTTAGGATATTTGGTTCGGCTACCTTATTCCGTGAGTGGCTTCACACCACCAATTTTTCCCTCAAAGATCAAAAGCCAGTGGATCTCCTCAAAGAGCTTGATGGTTTTGAGCTTGTCGATGGAGCACTTGAAGCTCTTTCTTGGGGCAGCGTAATGTAATAGGTAATGCCTGTCTACTACAGGATTATTGAAAACATTCATCGGGAAACTCCCTTAGGATTTGGGCCCTATGCAGGACGATGGAATGCCAAAGGAATACCCTGCATTTATTTATCCAGCCATACTTCTTTGTGCTTCTTAGAATACCTGAGCATTAAAGGCCCTGTGGTCAGTGCCAAAGAATGGTTGCTTTTGACGATAGACGTTCAAAATGCAGATCAACATTTAGGCCTAGAATCGCTGCCTAATGATTGGCAAACAAGGCCCTACCCTCCATCAACGAACAACCTAGGCTCAAGTTGGCTGATAAGTAAAACAAGTAGTTCTCTGAAAGTACCATCTATCCGCATTCCTTTGATCAATTATCCAGCAGAGCATAATCTTTTGTTAAATCCCCTTCATCCAGATTTCAAGAAGGATGCAGAATTAATAGGAATAGAAGAAATTCAATTTAAGGTAAACCTGTAAACCTGCTCATTCCTATTTCTGACGTCTTCGCCAAATGATCTTATCATTATAGGCGCAAATAAGATATTGGCTACTCACTAGTGTCAGATTTGGAGTGTCTATAAGTGGGGTAGTGCGTATATCAAAATTATATAAGTGGTAGAAAAACAAAGTGTCCCCCTTCGTGTAATACAATTCATCATCTAGAAAGCCAAAAAACTTTATGCCTTCCAGTGGTATGCGCTTTCTATAACTTCCCAAATTGTCAAACACCAAGATTCCTGAGTTTTCATCTGCTACAAAAAGCTGATTTTGATACTCTCGCATAAAAGTAATGTTGTACTCAGCAGGATCTAAAACTAGATCGAGCGAGGTGGTAGTTTCTACTCTTTTCAGTCGAGAATTATACTTCTTTAGCGAAAAGTCAGTATCATCTACCACCCAGATCATATCATCACTGGTCAGTGTTGCCAATCGCGCAAAACCAATTTTAGCAGCATCAAAGTCATAGGCAGGAACCATAGTGAGAAATCGGTCCAACAGCATGAATCTTTGAAAAACCTTGTAAAAAGCGATGATTTTGATACTGTTCCAAGCCTCTAATAAATGTACAGCACCTGGTCGGGAGGGTGAAAATGTAAGTTCATATTTGCCATGAGGATCGTATTTTAAAATATTTCCTGAGGCATCGCTAGCATAGACATTACCCATCCTATCCAAGGTCATCGTTCCTGGTCTATCTATAGCAACGGATACTTCTTGTGCACAGACAAGATTAGAGCATACCACTATTCCAATCAGGACCAGGTAAGAAGGGACGGTGAACCATCCTGAATTTTTGCGTAAGTATAAAATCTTATCCATTCCCCTAAATTGATATAACGACTCCCTTGCCCCAAATCTATATCCAATGGCAAGTGTCTGTGACCAAAAATAAAAAAATCCACATGGCTTTTCTCTAATTCACTTTTACAATACTGCAAGAGATACTCCTTGTCTCCAAGGAAGTGGTCTTCATTCTTTGAGGCATTGTGAAGTCGGGAATTTTTTGACCAACGCTGTGCGATCCACATACCTACATTAGGGTGTATCCACTGGAAGGCCCATTGGCAAGCTGGATTGGCGAAAATCTTCTTTAGAATTTTATATTGACGGTCCCCTGGCCCTAATCCATCTCCATGCCC
>DAINOB010000196.1:0-5013 GCA_036735585.1 Cytophagales bacterium
GCGGAAACAACAATCTTGACCTTACCACATGGGGTAGAGTAACCAGACAACAATATCTTACCAACGCATTTGACAATATTCCCGGTGCCAGAGCCAACCAAGATATAGGCTTAGATGGAGTAAGAAGCACAGAAGAAGCTGCGGTGTTTTCTGATTTTGTGTCTTCTGTAAATACCACTGTTACAGATCCTAATGCACGATCAGAAATACTAAATGACGTGTCTGCTGATGATTTCAGCTACTACTTGGGAGAGAATTTGGATGCTGACAATGTAAAGGTACTTCAGCGCTATAAAAACTTTGCTGGAACAGAAAATAACTCACCCGAAGTAACGGGAAATGCACAATTTATCCCTGCCAGCACTACCCTTCCTGATAATGAAGACCTCAACCAAGATCTCACCATTTCTGATCAAGAGTCATATTTTGAGTATAGACTCAATCTAAGATCCGGACTGCGCAAAGGCCAAGGCTACATAGTGGATGAAACTGCCCCTGATCCAAATGGGCCAACCTGGTATCAATTTAGAATTCCGATCAGAGAGTTTTCAAGCTCAGTTGGGGGTATTACCAATTTTAAATCAATCCGCTTTATGCGCATGTACCTTACGGGTTGGGAGCAGCCAGTGGTGCTACGCTTTGTAAATCTTCAACTTGTAGCCAGCCAATGGAGAAGATATTTGTTTAACCTATTAGAGCCAGGACTTTACCTTCCACCAGAACCGTACAACCCGCTATTCACTATTGGTACAGTAAATATTGAAGAAAACGGCACCTCGGGTCCAGAAAAAACACCTTATGTGTTACCTCCAGGTATCAATCGTGATAGAGACAATTTTTCACAAGTAAGCAGAAGGCTCAATGAGCAATCACTACAGCTTTGTGTAGATGGATTGCAAGACAAAGACGCCCGTGCAGTTTTCAAAAATGTGAACATGGACTTCATTGTTTATAAGCGTTTAAAAATGTTCATTCACGCTGAAACACAGAATGTAAATACCCGGAATGGTGACATGAGCGTATTTCTTCGACTGGGTACCGACTTCAACGAAAATTATTACGAGATAGAAATTCCTCTCGTACTGACACCAAATGGAAGTACTGATCCTCAGATCATTTGGCCTGAAGAAAACGAAATAGATATTGCAATGAATGAGCTTACAGGCACCAAATCGTCAAGAAACAGATTGAATTTTGATCTTCGTGTTCCTTTTACCAGAGGTGGTCTTGGTAAAGGAGGAAGACATACAGTTACTGTTTTGGGCAATCCAGACTTTAGCAGTGTACAGACCTTGATGTTAGGGGTTCGAAATCGAAGTATACCCAACGATGACCAAGAGGCAAAAACCATCTGTGTCTGGCTCAATGAACTTCGTGTAACAGACTTTGACAAAGATCCAGGCTGGGCCGCCACTGGAAGATTGAATACTAAGTTAGCAGACTTAGCCACATTTACAGCATCCGGACGATATACCACCATTGGCTTTGGTGGCATACAGTCGCGTATAGCTGAAAGAAGTAGGGCTACCACTTCTCAATACGATGTGCAAACCAATATCACCCTCGACAAATTCTTTCCAGAAAAGTGGGGCATACGTCTTCCGCTCTTCTTAAGCTATGAGCACATGCGTGTACGTCCTCAGTTCAGCCCCGTAGATCCAGATGTGCCACTAGATGCCGCTCTGGATGCCATAGAAGACAAGGATGAAAAAAGAGAGTATGAACGAAAACTCTTGGATCTCTCCACACGCAGGAGTCTGAACTTCGCCAACATTCAGAAAGTAAAAACCAAACAAGGGGCAAAAAGTAGAATCTGGGACATTGAAAACTTCTCCCTTAACTATGCTTACAATGATGTGCTGCGTTCAAATTTTCAAACTGAGTCCTATTTGATGCAAAACCAACGAGGAGGATTGGCATGGAACTATACCTCTCAGGGTCTACCATTTGAGCCTCTAAAAGGTGTAAAAGGAATGAAATCAAAGTACTGGGCACCTATAAAAGACTTTAATATCAACTTTTTTCCAAGTGCCTTGGGCTTTAGAGCCGATTTGGATAGAAGATTTATCAGAACTCAACTTAGAAATGCGAATCTAGGAACCGAAGGAATTATCCCCACTTGGGAAAAGGCTTTTTTGTTCAATCGTATTTATACCATGCGCTGGTCTCTCACCAAGAACATTGCAATCGACTACATGGCTACTGCCAATGCTGTGATAGATGAACCCGAAGGAGATCTGGATACGAAAGAAAAAAGAGACTCCTTACGAATGAACCTTGAGCGATTGGGTAGAATGCGACTGTTCAACCAAAATGTTGGGATCAATTATACTTTGCCCATTGATAAAATTCCAATTTTCAACTGGATTGGAGCAGATGTGCGGTATGCAGCAGGCTTTACTTGGACAGCAGGTTCCCTTCGTGTGGCCGATACTTTAGGAAATAACATACAGAATACTAGAGAAATAGCACTCAATGGAAGAGTAAACCTTCTCACCCTATACAACAAAAGTAAATTTCTAAAAAATATCAACAGCCCTACCCCTCAGGGACGGGCAGGGGCTACCAAAGCTGGGACGGGAAAAGCAGGTGTAGCTACTGGCACAACCAATAAAGACAGTGTAGAAAAGAAGCCACCTGAGCTAAAAGTGCTAAAAACTATTATGAGGTCATTGATGACTTTGCGTACCATTAACATCAATTACAGTATACAAGAAGGTACGATGCTGCCTGGATATCTCCGAAAAGCTGAATATGGCGGTTTGTCCTCGGTAGATATGGCACCGGGAGTCCCCTTTATACTCGGAGATCAAAGCACCGCAATTCGAGAACAAGCAGTAAGAAATGGATGGATTACCAGCAATACTGCTCTGAATACACCCTTTTCTCAAATGCGGACCACTACTTTGGGTTTAAGAACCTCTGTAGAGCCGATTAAAGATTTTAAGATCACGCTTGATTCCAAGAAAACAGGTACACAAAACTATTCTGAGTTATTCAGATACAATCCACTAAATGATGCTTTTGAAACTCAAAATCCATTGCTTTCAGGATCTTACAATATTACTACCATCACCATCAGGTCTGCTTTTTCACCCATCAACGAACAAAATGAAAGCGAGGTATTTAACCGTTTTGTATCCTATCGCAGTATTTATAGAAATAGATTGAATGCCGCGGCTGGATCTAGCAATGGGGAATATGCGCTCAATTCACAAGATGTTCTTATCAATGCTTTCTATGCAGCCTATACTGATAGCGATCCCAACACCATAGATCTTACCCCTTTTCCACGCATACCACTGCCAAACTGGCGTGTAGATTATGCTGGACTCAATCGAATAGGCTTCTTTAAAAAATACTTCAACAGTACCAATATTACCCATAGTTATACATCCAATTATTCAGTAGGAGGTTTTACAAGTTCCGCACAGTACGGAGCAGAATCTGTGCAATTGAGTGATTTCGCGTTTGTGCCAAATCCTTCGCTCACCAATGCCGATGGGGAATTCATTCCTGTGTATGTCATTGGGCAGGTATTGATCACAGAAAGATTTGCTCCTCTGGCTGGCATCAATGTGAGAACAAAATCTAACATCACCCTGAACCTGCAATACAAAAAGGACCGAAGTCTAAGCCTCAACCTAGCCAATAGTGAGGTAACAGAAATAGCAGGTAGCGATGTAGTAACCGATATAGGATTTGTAAAAAGCAATATGAAGGTTCCCTTCAGGGTAAAAGGAAGAATAGTAACGTTAAAAAACGAGGTGAATGCCCGAATGCAAGTGACAGTACGCGACACAAGAACAGTTCAAAGAAAAATAGAGGATGCACAAACCATTACAGCAGGTACACGCATCATACAAATTCGGCCCAATGTCTCTTATCAATTTAGCCAACGCTTGAATCTTCAAGCCTTTTTTGAACGAAATGTGACCGTTCCTAGAATCTCCAGTTCTTTTAAAACAGCCAATACTGCTTTTGGCATACAGGCAAGATTTAGTCTCACCAATTGATTCCCGCATGTAAAAAACACGTACTTTGCTAGCTCATATAATCATCAAACGACAACATGAATATTCCAGAATCTTTGAAGTACACAGCTGACCACGAATGGGTACAAATTGAAGGCAACCAAGCTATAGTAGGCATTACAGACTTTGCCCAAAGTGAATTAGGAGACATCGTCTATGTAGACATCAATACTGTAGGCAAGCGTGTAGAAAAAGGTGCAATCTTCGGCACTGTTGAAGCTGTAAAAACTGTTTCAGATCTATTTAGCCCTATTACTGGCACCGTGAAAGAAGTGAATCCTGCCTTGAGTGCCAATCCAGAACACGTAAATGCCCAGCCTTATGAAGGTGGATGGATGATAAAAATGGAAGTGGAGCAAGAGTCAGAAATAGCAGAATTACTAAGCGCAGAGGATTACAAAAAATTGATTGGGGCCTAATTTATAGTGTGTTTTTACAATACAATACCTTTGGAATAGCCTGGACACTGATCATCATAGTGGTTTCACTGTTGCCGGGTCACTCTATACCATCTCTGCAAATATTATGGTTGCCGACAGATGGTTTCGTCCACATGATGATGTATGGCATCCTATCTTTTTTAGTCACTGTAGGTTTGCTCAAGCAAAGCAGTTATCTATTTCTAAGAGTATACGCTGCCTCGGTTGCGGTTTTCTATGCCAATGCCTTAGGAGTACTTATGGAAGTGTTACAAGTGCTAGCAACAGACCGTAACATGGAAGCTATGGATGTACTTTTCAATGGTATTGGAAGTATGTTGGGCTTCTTGGTCTTTTATTTGGTTTACAAATATTGACCTTGAAGAAACAGGTAAAGTTTTTGTAAGTATATTTGGACACATAAATCCCTCAAAAATGGAACTTAAGAAAAACCCCGAAGCAGATCTCACCAAAAAGTCTGGCCTTTTCTTAAATATAGGTTTGGCAGTTGCGTTGATTCTCGCCATAACAGCCTTTGAATGGAAAACCTATGAAGATGG
>DAINOB010000197.1:0-4999 GCA_036735585.1 Cytophagales bacterium
TTAAGCCAAAATTGGTAAAATTTATATGGAGACGTTTTGTTTCGATCAAGCCATACATTTCCTCCTTCAGATTTTCCAAATTTGCTCCCATCAGCTTTTGTAACCAATGGTGCGGTAATGGCAAATGCCTCACCTCCTGCCTTTCTTCTAATCAGTTCGGTACCCGTCACAATATTGCCCCACTGGTCAGAGCCACCCATTTGAAGCTTACAGCTTTTGTGGCTATACAAATGATAGAAATCATACCCTTGAATGAGTTGATAGCTGAACTCTGTAAAAGACATACCTTGATCCAACCTGTTTTTTACGGAATCCTTACTTAGCATATAATTGATGGTAATATGCTTACCCACATCTCTGATAAACTGCAAAAAGCCGAAGCCTGAAAACCAATCGTAGTTATTCACTATTTCAGCCTTATTAGGATTTGAATCGCTGAAATCTAAGAAGTGCATCAATTGCTTTTGTTGACAATTCAAATTGTGCTGAATGATGTCTGGATCCATTAAATTTCGTTCAGCTGATTTACCTGAAGGATCTCCCACTAATCCTGTGGCACCGCCTACAAGTGCAAGAGGCTTATGGCCATGCCTTTGCAGATGAACCAGCAGCATGATTGGTACCAGATTACCAATATGCAAAGAATCGGCAGTAGGGTCGAAGCCTACATAGCCTGTTACAGTTTCCTTGTTCAAAAGATCCTCAGTACCTGGCATTATGTCTTGCACCAATCCTCTCCAGGTAAGCTCTTCTATCAATGTTTCCAATGTGAATTGTTTGAAGCGGTGAAATTAGCCCTAAAGTGTTAAAATTGCATGGGTAATGAGCGCACGTTTATAAAAATGGTCTACAAAGAAGCTTCAGAGATTTTGTCTCAGTTAAAACAAGGAGTTTTCGCTCCTGTTTATTTCTTGCAAGGGGAGGAGCCTTTTTTTATTGACCAGGTATCTGATTACATTGAAAAGTATGCATTAAGCGAACAGGATAAAACATTCAATCAATCCATTTTGTACGGAAAGGAAGTAAAGCTTCAAGATGTGCTGCAAGTGGCTCGCAAATATCCAATGATGGCTGAGAGGCAATTGGTTTTAGTGAAAGAGGCTCAGGAAATCTCCGATTTGAAATCAGGTGCTTCAGAAGATGGGGCCATCAAGTGGTTGGTTCAGTATTTAGAAAATCCATTGGCCAGCACTATTCTTGTTTTTGCTTATAAGAACAAAACCCTTGATGGAAGATCTAAACTCTACAAAGTATTTGCAGAGAAATCGGTGTTGCTCAATTCCAAAAAATTATACGACAATCAACTGCCTGATTTTGTAATTGGCTACACCAAATCCATGGGTCACGCTATAGATCCACAAGCCTCTCAGATGATCTGTGCTGCCATAGGATCTAATATGTCAAGGCTTACCAATGAGATTGACAAGCTGATCATAAATTTAAAATCGGGTGAGAAAATTTCAACTCAACACATTACCCAATATGTCGGAATCAGTAGGGAGTACAATGTATTTGAATTGCAAAAATCTCTAGCCTCCAAAAACAACTTGGAAAGTATGAAAATTGCTCTCAGCATGGCCTCTGATGTGAAAAACAACAATGGGATCATGGTAGTGAGTATGCTTTTTTCATTCTTTTTAAAGGTTCTGCAGCTGAAGAAAAGTGGGGCTACTAATGAAATGGAAGCATCAAAATTACTTGGAGTGAATCCTTATTTTGCCAAAGATTATATTTCAGCTTCCCGATTGTATTCTTTATCTCAATTGATTGTAGCCATACATGCTTTACGCCAAGCCGACTTGAGGTTCAAGGGATTAGACGGCAATGCACTTGAAACGGATGATATTTACAAAGAGCTTATATATCAAATAATGCATTGAATAATATTTTGTGCTTGCTAGAGTGCGATTATTTTTAGTTTTGCGATTCCATTCGATTTATTAACACCGAAAAAATTGGTCAAGAGTCTTTATCGTGGATTGGCTATAGTTCTGCTTTCCGCCACTTATTTTACTGCTTATGCCCAAAGGGCTGAGGTCAAAGGTTTTCTTCTAGACAAGGATACCGAAGAACCCGTGATATTTACTACCGTATTTTTAGAGGGTACTTCATTTGGCGCTACATCTGATATCAATGGATATTTCACCATTACCAATATTACACCCGGTAGCTACACCTTAAAAGTTACCTCTGTCGGATATGACAGTGTCTCTGAGGCTATAACACTCAATAATAGGCAAACGCTAACAAAAAAGATCTTTTTAAAACAGTCTGTTTTAGAATTAGGAACAGTGGAAATCAGGGGTTCTAAAGTAGCCCGAACCACTACAGTGAATACTGCAGTTACAACGGTTACCCCAAAGGACATTCAGATTATGCCAAGCATTGGAGGTGAACCTGATCTTGCACAATATCTTCAAACCTTGCCAGGTGTAGTTTTTACTGGAGATCAAGGAGGTCAATTATTTATAAGAGGAGGTGGGCCTGTTCAAAACATGGTTTTACTGGATGGAATGATTATTTACAATCCTTTCCATTCCATAGGTTTATTCTCAGTTTTCGATACGGACATCCTCAAAAGTGTAGATGTTTATACAGGAGGCTTTAATGCAGAATATGGGGGTAGAACCTCCGCTGTTTTAGATGTGAGGACAAAGGATGGGAATAAAAAGGAATTTGGAGGCAAGATTTCTTCCAATACTTTTAATTCAAAGATAAACTTAGAAGGACCCATCTACAGAGGATTGAATGGCAATGCAACTTCTTTTGTACTTAGTGGGAGAACCAGTTACATCGATCGAACTTCTCCTATTTTATACAGCTATGCCAATGCGGAAGGGAAAATACCCTTTAGTTTTAACGATATTTATGCTAAAGTAACCTCTGCCACAGCGAATGGAAGTAAGTTTAGTTTTTTTGGTTTTAATTTCTCTGATAGAGCTAAGTTAGGAGAAACAGCTCAAGTGAATTGGGACAGCAGAGGTTTTGGAACCAACTTCGTGTTGGTACCTTCAGGAAGCACAGTTTTGATCAATGGAAATTTTGGCTTTTCCAATTACTTGATTACCATTGATGAAGAGAATGCGCCCTCCAGAAATTCAGAAATTTCAGGATTTAATCTTGGACTAGACTTCACTTATTTTCAAGGTAAAGATGAATTGAAGTACGGATTTATGGTAATCTCAAATACCACTGATTTTAATAGTTTTACTGCTGCCTCACGCTCAGCCACTCAATTTTTGAACAACAACACTGAGATGGCCGGGTATCTAAAAACTAAGTATGTAAGAAGCAGGATTATTGTAGAACCCAGCCTTAGAGTGCATTATTATGCATCGCTAAGTAGAATGAGACTTGAGCCAAGACTGGGGATGAAATATAACATTAGCGATGACTTGAGGGTGAAATTTGCAGGTGGACTTTTCTCTCAAAATCTTATTGCTACCCGATCAGATCGTGATGTTGTAAACCTTTTCAATGGCTTTATTTCTAGTCCGCAAGGTCTTGTAGATGAAAATGGAAGAAGGGTAGTCAATCCTCTTCAGAATTCTGCACACGCTATTTTTGGTGTTGAATTCGATTTAGGCAACTGGGAATTTAATGTAGAACCGTACATCAAATATTTCGATCCATTGATTAATATAAATCCTGATAGAAATTTTGAAAATGACCCTGAATTTGTAATTGAAAAAGGTACTGCAATTGGAATTGATTTCAGTGGCAAATACGAATACAAACAGTGGTACTTTTTTACTTCATACTCGCTCGCCCGCGTTGACCGAACTTTTAAAAACGAAACGTACTTTACCAATTTCGATAGAAGACACAACGTAAATATGGTGGGGTCATACAAGTTTGGTAAAGCCAAATCCTGGGAATTGGCAGCCCGTTGGAATTTAGGCTCAGGTTTCCCATTCACACAGACACAAGCTTTGTATCAGGATGTTGGATTCCAACAGGGTATTGGCACCAATGTGGGGGCAGCCAATGGAAACCTAGGTATTTTTTATGCTGATCTTAATGGAGGAAGATTGCCATATTATCATCGACTTGACATCTCTCTAGACAAAAAAATCAAACTTAAAGGCAAGTCAATGCTGGAAGCCAATATCGGCATCATCAATGTTTACGATCGAAGAAACCTCTTTTACTTCGATAGGGTAAACTTCAGGCGGGTAAACCAGCTTCCGATTATCCCAAGTTTGGGCTTGAGCTACACTTTTTAACGGATAAGCACGTTTGTAAGCTACATGTGCACAACGTGTAAGGTTTTCATTTGGCTTTCGAGCCATCTGAGGTGAAATTTACCGAAATTGATCATGTTGAAATCCTTAAGGCTATTACCTATTTTTTTGGGGTTAAGCATATTCACATATGCTCAATCGCACATCGGGATACAAGAGCCTGATCGTAGATTTCAAGAAGGCTTCACTTTCTTTTATAGCAAGCAATACAATCAAGCGATTTCTTCGTTTGAAGAGTTTTTAAAATATGCTGAAAAAGGTGAGCACCAAGCACAAGCAATGCATGCTTCACTTATTTCTTCCATCAGATTATACCATGGAAATATATCCTTCAAATTTCAGAGACTAGAAAACACCTATCCATCACATCCACTTCTGAAGAATGCAAAAATAGAGCTATCTGGGCTCTACTTTCAGCAGAAGGACTATGATAAAGTGATTCAAATACTATCCGATGTTAATCCTGCTGATTACCCAAAAGAGGAAGCGCATGAAATACGCTTCCGTTTAGCCTATTCTAAATTTGCCAAAAAGTCCTTTGAAGATGCGCTTAAAGGATTTGATTTTTTAAAATCTATTCAGGGAAAATATCGGCAGCCATCTAGCTACTATGCAGGATATATACGATATGGGAACAATGATTTTGAAGGTGCTTTAAAAGACTTTCTAGCTATTGAGCAATCAGAAGAATATAAAAAAGTAGTACCTGGTCTGGTGGCTACCATCTATTATCGCCAACAGGATTTTGATAAACT
>DAINOB010000198.1:0-4988 GCA_036735585.1 Cytophagales bacterium
GCTAGGAATTACAATGATTAAAATCCTTATGCTTCTTTTAAAGTTCATAGATGGAGAACGTATCAGCTCCGAATGTTTTCAAGAAATAAAAGTAGCAGATGTTTGATGCTTAACTTATATTTTTTTCATAAACCTAAGTGGGTTCTACACTCAAGATCAAAAAATTCAATAATTCTGTGCTTTGCTATGAGTGACTCCAATATAGTAGGGCTCTTTGCAATTACGGACAATAATATTTTGCTTGGAACAAAAAATTTAAAATAGTATTTCATGATATTATTATCTTTATGGCCAGTTTATCCTTGTAAACTGCTTTATGACTAGCTAAATAACTTAATCAAACATGATCAATCGAACATTATTCTGTCTGTGCTTGGGTCTATTATTCTTTTTTGGATCGCACGTTTCGAAGGCCCAAGGTTACAATTTCAATATACAATTTGATGCTGGCAATCCTGGTGGATTAAATACAGAATCGGATACTTCTACAGTAGGTTGGATAGGGTTGAATGTTGGTGGAGAGTCAAGTAATACCTGGTCAGCCAATCAGTTGATGCCTTTTCCATTCTTTTTTTATGGAGCTCCGGTTACTGCTTTTAAAGTGAGTCTCAATGGACTGATCACATTTACCACTGGCTCCTCTTTGCTGCCAAGTGCAAATCTTAATCTGCCTACCTCTGCTATTCCTAATCAAACTATAGCTTGTTTTTGGGATGAATTCAGTGCTGCACCTCCGCTAAGTTCTGATTCCAGAATACTTACAAAACTGATAGGATCAGTAGCAGGAAGTAGACAATTGTGGATCAAGTGGAATCAGTTTGAGATCGGTAATCCTTCTGTGAGTTTTAGCAATTTTGCCTGCGTGCTGGAAGAGGGTACAAACAAGGTTTTTATAGTAGATATGAACTATGCCTCGGCCAATGTCACCGCCACTATAGGTCTACAGAATACAACTACCAATGCTTTTCAATTCGGCAGCAACTTTGCCTTCTTTTTCAGTACTACAGCCGGCCCATCCCCAGCCAACAATGATTATTATGAATTTACGCCTCAGCTTACCAATGATATTGGTATCCAGGCTATCACTTCTCCATCGGTGCCTCTGGGTTCGGGTAATAATCCTGTCCGTGTAACATTGAGAAACTTCAGTAGTACCACACTTTCTAGCGCTACCATTAGCTGGAGGGTCAATGGGGTGCAGCAGCCAGATTTCAACTGGACAGGAAGCTTAGCAGCAAACAGTTCATTACCCAACTTGAACATTGGCAGTTTTAATTTTCTCTCAGGAGTTGTTTACACCATTCAAGCTTACACCCAATTACCCAACGGAGGTTCTGATATCAACCCTGCCAATGATACTGCTAGCCTTACTGGGTTATGTCCTTTATTTAGCGGAAGCTTCAGTGTAGGAGGCATTGGTGCAGATTTTTCAACACTTCAACAAGCTTTGGATGCGCTCAGTTGTAGTGGGCTAGAGTCACCAGTCACGCTTAACCTTAATGCAGCAGCAGGTCCATATCCCGCCATTGACCTCGTCAATTTTGCTGGACAATCTTCTACCAATACTCTGACTATTGATGGCGGTGCAGCCAAAGCACGCATCAGCTCTAGCGGCCTTTTTACAGTAAGGCTAAATGGTGCAGATAATGTAATTCTCAGAAATCTTGAAATTATTAATACAGGGGCTATTAATAGTCGCGCAGTTCAATTAATTGATAGTGCGAATGATAATATTATTGAAGATTGTAAAATTCAGGCAGTTACAGGTACCAGTACTTTCAATGGGAATGCATGCTTAATTTTAGGTACAGTTATTTTTAATGCTAATGGCGGAAACAATGGTTCAAGAGTAATTATCCGAAGAAATGAATTTACAGGAGGCGCGGTTGCTATTGCCATCAATTCCTCAAATTTTTCAACTACTAATCAAGATATCCAGATCCTTGAAAATACAATCAGTGGTTCCTCTTTTTTTGGAATCACTTCTTTCAATTCGAATAGACTAATAATTCAAAAAAATTCGATTACACTATCTGGTAGTAGCAGCAATGTCAAAGGCGTGAATCTAACAGGGGACGAAGGTTTCGATATTACGGGTAACGTAATTCGCTTTAGTCGTGGTGATGGTATTGATCTTAATAATTGCAATATCAATACAGGGAGTCCTACAAACAGAGCCACAATAACCAATAATTTTATCATTTCAAGCGTATCAAATGTTTCAGCAGAAGGGTTGGAAATCAGTGGATCTTCCTATATTGATTTCATACACAACAGTGTATCTATCACAGGTACTAATAGTGACGCAATAAACTATCAAAGTTTTAATCCACCTAACATCTTTGTAAGAATAATTAACAACTCCCTGGCATTATTCAATACCACAAACCCTTCTGATAGAGTAGTTGACTTGGGAACCTCTAGCACTATATCCAACCTTTTTTTAGATTACAATAACTATTTTATATCAGGTGCCTCAACGGGGATAGTTAGATCTCCAAGTGGGGATTTTAATGAGTTAAGTGTTATTGGGGGAGGCGGATTCAACCAAAATTCCAGAGTAGGTGACCCCGGCTATTTAGATCCCCTTTCTGATCTTCATGCAATCAATGCTCAATTGTCCAATGCAGGGAATAATCTTGTTTCCACTCCATTTGATATTGATGGAGATCCTCGCCCATTTCTACCTGGCGGAGTAGTCGATATTGGTGCTGATGAATTCAATCAAATCCCAATAGATGTAGGCGTTACAGAAATCGTAAGTCCTAGCATGAACGGACGGGCTTTAACAAGTAGTAGTCTTTCCGCTTCTCAAACTGTGGTGGTGAATCTTACCAATTTTGGAACTGCTAACCAGTCAGCAATCCCTGTTTTCCTTGTTGTAAATGGCAATACCTCCGGTCCATTTATTTTTTCTGGAACACTTACTCCTGGCTCCAATCAGAATTTTACCATTCCAGTAGGTGTCAATATGCAATCTGTAGGAGCTTATGAGATTTATGCATACACAGGATTGGCTACAGATGGCAATGGAGCAAATGATACTTCCCAATTTAAATTCATTTCTCAACTTGCCAATGATCCTCAGACCTTTCCTTTGTTTGAAGACTTTGAGAATGTTCCCAATCTTTTGATCAGCAATGACTCTACGAGAGGCCTAGTTGGTGCTACAAAGTTTGATTACCTACCCAATGGCTTTTCACCCAGATTACGTTCTCAGGCAGGCACCGGCTTTGCTCAATCTGGTACCAAAGCGATCACTTTTGATCGTTCAAGTTTTGGATCTACACTTCTTTTCACTGAGAATAATTTGGTCCTTACTATGAACATGAGCCCCTACACCACTTCGGATATTATTCTGTTGGATTTTGCCTACATGAACCATGGTGTATTCTCTGATCAACCTAACAACCGAGTTTTTATAAGAGGTAACGATCAGGCTCCTTGGATACAGGTTTTTAATCTTTTTGCTAACCAAACAGCTTCTGGTACTTATCGAAATACCTCTAATATAAACTTATCTACAGCACTCGCAGGTGCAGGGCAGGCCTACAGCAGCAGTTTTCAGATCCGATTTGGGCATCAGGGTACAGGTATAGTAAACTTCCCAACTTCAGGGAATGGCTATACTTTTGACAACATAGGTGTAAGGCGAATATTGCAAAGAGATATAGCTGTTACTAGCTTACTAGAACCTTTTGCCCAGCAGTGTGGAGATACTTTGCAGGCAATAAGTGCTGTAATTAAGAATTTCGGAATTCTGCCCATATCCAACATTCCACTTACCGCTGAGGTGTCAGGGGCCTTAACTGCCCAATTGAGTACGACCTTCATAGGGCCGTTGTTGCCTGGAGATTCAGCCATAGTTTTTATTGGAAATATCAATACAAGCCTAGGAGGGTCTAATTCGTTTAAAGTCTACAGTGCTGTTGTCAATGATGAGGATAAAGGCAATGATACTTTGGCAGTTACTTTTTTGATCAATGTTAGACCGCCAGCACCCAGCATTGCTAATCAGTCCATCTGCGGAGGCGAATCTGCTACTTTTAGTTTGCCTTCTGGAGTAAATGAATACCGATGGTTTGCTACTGCAACTGCTCCTGACCCACTCTTTACCTCTGATACCTCATTTACCACTCCGCCTTTGACAGATACCACCACCTACTTTGTGTCCTCTGCCAACTTCACCAAGGCAACAGTGGGCATACCTAATAATATCACACCTGGAGGGCCATTTACTTTCTTGAACGCTGGGCTTGTTTTTGATGTATTCAGACCTCTGGTGATTGACTCTTTATTTGTCTATCCTAATTCTACTGGGGCCATCAACGTTGTGATCCGAAATAGTTTGGGTAACATCGTTGCCACAAGAAATGTCGTAGTAACCTCAATAGGATCAAGGACATTAGTTCCAATGAATGTGAGCCTGCCGGCTGGGACTAATTATTCTATCACTGCCGAAGGAAGCACAGTTAGCTCACTTTTCAGAAGCACAGGAGGCGTGGCTTATCCTTATGCAATATCCAATGCTATTTCAATTAAGGCAGCTGTACCTGCCTCTACTTTTATTTATTACTTCTTTTATGATTGGCATGTAACTATTGACGCTTGTGAGAGCAGTCGTGTGCCTGTCACCATCAATGTTACGCCTTCGCCAGTGGTGAATTTAGGACCGGACGTTACTGCTTGTCTGCCTGTCGGTGATTCAGTGATTTTGGATGCAGGTAATACGGGACTCGGGTTTGGATTTTTGTGGAATGTGCCAGGGGAAACTTCAAGTACGCTTGCTGTTAAAACCACGGGAAATTATCATGTGGCTGTGTCCAATCCACTTACAGGTTGCGTGGGAAGAGATACCGCATTGGTTATCATTAATAATCCTCCTATCGTAAATCTTGGTCCTGATACTGTACGTTGCGGAGGAAGTGTGCTTTTAAATGCTGGAAATCCTGGATTTAACTACCTCTGGAGCCCTGGCAATCAAACCA
>DAINOB010000199.1:0-4967 GCA_036735585.1 Cytophagales bacterium
GTACCAAAATGGACATCATGTGCATGGAGCTCAAAAAGCAGTTGATAAGCAACTGCACCATGGCTATAGCTAAAATTACATATACAATCCAATGAAGGTATCGAACAAACCATTCTGAAATGTAAACCCCAACAGCAACAGTCAAACAGGCAATAAACACCGGGTACACGGTGAAACTGACTTTAAAAATATCAGGATAGCTGTTACCTAGAATTATACTTCCTAGTAAGTAGACCATCCCTGTAAAACTGATAAGGATTGAAAAATTTATTTTGGATCTAAATACAGTTGTTTCTTCAGTTGAAGAGAAAAAGTCAAACATGCTGCTGCATTAACGGAGTATTCAGAAAGACAATCATTAATTGTGCGGGCAATATAAAGAGGATTGATCATTTACAAACAAGTGTTAGTTAGCAAAACGATGTTTAAACCACTTCAATCAATGATTCAACCAGGTTTTGAAGTCAGAAACCCGCTCCCTGCTCACAATTACTTCCTGCTTTTGTGCAGGTTTTAATTCCAGCTTTAGCCTGCTGTTGAAATGTGTATGTATTTTGAGAATACTGGAGAAAGCAATCAAAAACTTGCGATTCACTCGAAAAAACTGAGTTTTTGAGAATTTATGCTCTAAAGTTTCCAAAGTTTCTTCTGATAAAAAGTGCTCATCTGTATGAGTGACTACCCATACATACTTATGATCTGCCCATACATAGGCCACTTGTTGTTCTGAAACTGGAACCCATTGATCGCCTCTTTTAAGCAAGAGACGTCTATCTCTATAGGAAAGCGCTTGTTCCATGTATCCTGCAAGGATTGAGGCATAATCCTGAACTGGCTGAGGCTTGGCTCTTTGAGATAGCTTGGATAGTGCAGCTTCAAGTAGGGATTCATCTATCGGTTTTAGTAAATAGTCTAAGGCATTAACCCGAAAAGCTTGAAGCGCATATTCATCATAGGCTGTAGTGAAAACTACTGGCACTTTTACCTCCATCATCTGAAAGATCATAAAGCTCAAACCATCTGAAAGCTGAATATCCATAAAGATGATATCAGGAGTTGAATCAGATTTAAGAAAAGACAAGGTAGCTTCTACACTATCTGTATGTGAGATGGTCACCTCCGTGCCTGCCAGTTTTTGGACCATCGTATACAGTCTTCGAAAGGCGGGCTTTTCATCCTCCACAATCAAAATATGCCTTAGAGGAAACTCAACTGATCTGATCATAAGACAAAAGTGGAATATTGACAATAAAATGGCCGCCCTGAGGTCCTGCTTGGATGCTGTAATCTCCTAAATAGCGATATCTACTTTGAATGTTGCTTAGGCCTATCCCTGTGGAAGGTTCTACCATCCATTTAGGTTGAAGGGTGTTAGAAACAGTGAGAAATTCTTTTTGCTTTGAAGAAATGCGGATGTCAAGCG
Organism: Cytophagales bacterium; assembly: GCA_036735585.1. Classification (GTDB taxonomy): domain Bacteria; phylum Bacteroidota; class Bacteroidia; order Cytophagales; family JAIYAX01; genus JAIYAX01. The sequence continues at coordinate 1,424 of DAINOB010000199.1, forward strand.
GTCTTTGATCGGAAATAATGTTGTGTTTGATGGCATTTTCAAACAACAGTTGTAGCGAAAGTGGCGGAATACATAGAGGGTGGTGGGATTTTGGTATATCAATGATCAAATTTAAGTTATCCCCAAATCGGATCTTTTGGAGAAAATAATATGACTTGATAAACTCTAACTCTGTGAGTAGGTCTACTGTGTTCTTGTCCTTCTGCTCTAAAAGGTAGCGATAGGTTCGTGAAAGCTGTTGCACGAATTCCACTGCTTGGTCAGCATTTTCAGGTATAATGGCAGCTAGCGTGTTGAGACTATTGAACAAGAAATGTGGACTTACTTGATTTTTTAAGCCTTGTAATTGAATGGCAAGATTCTCCTGCTTCAATTGTTCAGCCTCTTGCATGGTCACTTTCCAGCGAATAAAATAATAACGAGCTTCATAGATAATGGTGATAATCAAGGTAGGCATGAGACTTCTCAAACTGCTTTGAGTAAAATGCTCCCAATCAAACACACACATATTCAATACCTTGGCTTCAAAAAGTAAAATGAGTGATGAAATGCCAACAGTAGTGATTAGACTAACTATGGATTGAAAAATCACCCGTCTTAAAGTCTGATGAATGACAGGAAACCACTGCCGAAATAGTATAAAAAGATACCTATTCCACTCCCATATCAATGTAGTGTAAACGAGTGCTATTACTACTACATATCCAAAACTGGCGTCACTTTCTTTGTCACTCATAGAAAGTAAGGCGATCAGGAATGCTATGATTGGTATTGCTATAATTCTCTCACGCTGGTCATCAAATATGTGGGTGCTGGAATTCATGAATCGAATAAAGGTATAAAAGTATCCAATCGCTCAGGGATACTCTATTCACCCTGAGCGATTGGAATTTGATTAAACTAAAAAGTATATCGAAACATAGGAACGGGGAAAAATCCTTGCTGCATATTGGTTACTACCTTATTCAAACCTGGATTGTAGGTCCGGGTAAATGCATTTTGATTATTGGTTACATTTTGAAGATCAAGGGCAAACTCCATCGTACTTGACTTCATCTCTTTCCTGTAGGCAAACTTGAGATCTGTTCTGAAATAAGGCGTTTGCTGTTCAGTAAATGCATCTCTGTCAATAAACACGGCTTCTCCCGCTTGTGAAGAAGCTTGTAAATCTATAGGAGTAAGGTAGCGCCCTCCGATTGTGGCTACTTTAAAATTGAATGCAAGTACATTTCCTTTATTGCCCACTTTGAATTCTTTACCAGCCAAAACATTCAATACGTATCGAGTATTGAAGGCAGTATTTCTCCATGTTTTATCACTGCCCTGATATCTTGACTCAAATAAAGAAGCGGTAACGAGGTAGTAAAATCCTTTGGAGAAAAAGCGCTCTAAAGTTAATTCTACCCCTACATTTTGCCCTATACCTCCATTTACTAAACTATCTACTTGGATTGGAGTAAAATCAGCACCGCTATTTACCATAGAAAATGAAGTAGCCCTTTGCTCAACAGGAATATCAAATAAATACTGATAATAGGGTTCTACTTTAATCCTTGTATTGTCGCTAATGCGATGATCCAAACTTACAACCACATGATGGCTTTTTGTGAATTTCAAGTCTTTGTTGGTTCGCAAGGTCTCGCCATTTACTCTGGTTTCTATAAAATAACTGTACACACTATGTGCCTGGCTGTGCAGGCCATATCCTGCATTGATAGTAGATTTTCTGCTTACATCCCATCTTAAACCCAATCGAGGTTCTACATAAAAATCATTGTTGAAATCGAGGTGCTGTGCATGAACGCCTGTAACCATTTGCACTTTAGTGCCAAATCGGTGTTTCCACTGCAAGTACCCTTGAGATAAAATCATTTGGCCTGTGGAATTGATGTAAACGAATTCATTACGACCCTGATCGGTAAAATCGCTGTTTCGTAGTTCAAAATTTTTAAGGTCTGAGTAGGCGCCTATTACTATGCTATTTCTGGCATTAAACTTATGATTAATGCTCAAAGCACTGTTGTAGGTACCTGTTCTGAATGTGGCCTTTCCCCTTAAAAACTCTTGTGACTGATCTCTGCTAAGTGAATCTCCTGTAAATAATTCTTTGGTAGTGGTATATCCTATGCTAATGTTGGCTGTAGTTTTTGAGCCTAATCGGTGCTTGTATCCTACTCCGTTGAAAGTAGTGGCATAGCTTACTTTTGTATTGGCATAAGGATCATTCAAATCATCTACTGCTAGGGTGTCTACATCTTTTCCAAGAAAGTCTACACTGCTTCGGCCGTTTAGCCCGAAAATGGATAACTCACCTTTTGACCCAATAGGGAGAAATATCTTGTAATTAAGGTCTTGATATAAAGGAACAGCACTGCCTGCTACACTGAATCCAAGTGTTTTGAATACCCCCAAAGTGCTGTAACGGTAATTGACCAGATAAGAACCCTTTTTGCCATTTACAAATGGTCCCTCAATACCACCTTCAAACCCATTAAATCCTATTTGACCTAGAAATTCTCTTTTCTGATCATTCCCGTTTCTCAATCTCAAATCAAATGCGGCTGCGGTGGCATTTCCATACTGTGGCGCAAAAGCACCTGTGCTGAAATCTGACTTATCGATGTTGTTGGTATTGATAATACTTACTGGGCCACCTGTACTGGTAAGTGCTCCAAAATGATTGGGGTTGGGAGCATTGAGGCCTTCCACCTGCCATAAAACCCCAAGAGGAGAATTGCCTCTTACAATGATGTCATTTCTTGAATCGTTGGCTGGAGCTACTCCGGCAAAATTGCCTGCCATTCGAGCAGGATCACCCAAAGCACCTGCATACTTTTTTGTCTCCTCGAGATTAAAAGATCGCGAACTTACCAGCGACATGTCGTTGAGGGTTTCTGTTTTGTCTTTACTGCGATCATATACGATCTCTACCTGACCCAATTCAAAGATGGATTCCACGATGTTGATATTAAGAATTGCCTCCTTCCCTGCCGTGATCACCACATCTGGGATGATGCGATCTTCATAACCAATAAATGATACCTTAATGGTATGACGGCCTATAGGAATACCTGTAATTCTAAAATTGCCTTGTACATCGGTTGAGCCTCCAATAACTGGATCAGCAGTAACTACAATAACATTTACACCGGGTAAAGGAGACTTAGATGCCTCATCCAAGATTTGTCCTCGAATGCTTTGCGTGGCTTGGGCTAGAACTCTTGATTGAATTAAAATTGCTGATGTACATGCAATTAACAGCGCAATAAATAATGATCTCATGGTTAAACTTTTTTTGGTTTCTGGTTCAAAAGTCAATTTATAGTTTTAACTGACCGAAAGCTTTCTGACGAATTGCAAATACTATGGTATGAAGTGTTGTCAATCTGAGTTCAATTCGGAAGGTCCCTTGATGAGAGATAGATTTCACGCAAAGCCGTAGAGGCGCAAAGAAAACAGGTAATGTTTTAACACCACTACGAGAAAAAATACCTTGGCGTATTGGCGACTTAGCGAGAGATACATTTCACGCAAAGGCGCAGAG
>DAINOB010000200.1:0-4935 GCA_036735585.1 Cytophagales bacterium
CCTAACAATAATCTTTTTACTCAGCACCTGTCCATCGCTGTAGGCTTTGTAGAAATAAATCCCAGGGCTAAGTCGAGAAATATTCATCGAGAAGGTGTGATAACCTTCTTCTAAGCGTTGCTCCTTCAGCCAAGTATCGATAACTTTTCCTGTGGAATTGTACAGTGTAATGCTCACTACGGTTGGCCTCTGCAACTGAATACCTAAGTTAATCTGTGATTCCGCTGGATTGGGATAGCTTTCCATCCATGAAATCGGCTGTGCAAGGCGTTCATCCTCAATGCCTCCCAAAAGGGTTGCAGGCAACTCATTGTACAAGGCTCTGGCTATAGGGTTTAGGGAGGCGGGCTGCTGATTGCTCAAAATGGCAATATTGACCCCATTGCTAGGATTTCCATACATAAATGCCCGGTATCCAATAGCCGATCCACCATGTCCTACCATACCGGGTGCTACATCTGCATTGTTAAAAATACCATAGCCAGGGTAATCGTCATAATTTGCTGCAGGAATTGCGTTAAAAGTGCTGTCAACTGATTTCAACATAGAATCCAATGCAGCGGAGGGAATAGCAGTACCTCCATACAAGTGCATGGCATACTTGGCTATGTCTGCTGCTGTGGAAACAATGCCCCCTGTAGCCCAAGCTGCAGATACAATGCTGGTGAAGGGAAATACATTTTGAATATTCACCGTTTGATTTGAGGTAAGACCCAACTGCGATAAGTTATCATGGGGCATCGCTAAAGTGCCAATGGGGCTTTCTTCAACACCTAAATAAGTTTTATTAAGCCCAAGGGGATTGATAATTCTATGTCGGTACAATTGTGAAATGCTTGAATCAGTAACAGATTCAGCCACCATGCCTAAAAGGATATAATTGGTACTGGCGTAGGCTCGGTTGGTTCCCAAGGGAAAGGTGGGTTGCCCAGTAAATGCCAAAACCTCTCTTGGGGTGTACACTTTAAGCCCCTGATTGCCCAATACATCTAAAATAAACAAGGGATTAGTGACATAGTCTGTATGACCTGTACCATGCGTAAGGCAATGCCTAATGGTTGCATTATTTCTAATGGTAGGGATGGGATTGGTGGCCAAAGTATCTATCCATTTGGCTATCGTGTCGTCTAAAGACAAGCGTCCTTCTGCCACCAAGGACAGTATGATGGAAGCTGTAAATGATTTGGTGACGCTATACACCCGCGCAGACAAGGTATCAGACCAAGGAATGGCCGTGGTAACCCCTTGACCTACAGCGGCTGCCAGTCCTGTAGACCCAGACCATGTGCCTACATTCCTGATATAGATGGCAGCCGACATTCCAGCCACGTAGGGAGGATTGGCGGAGCTTACCATGCTATCCAAAACAAACTGAAGCCTTCCAGAAAGCGAGGAAGGTAGGTTTTGTCCCTGTACTTGTGATATTGTCAAGCACACAAAAAGGACAGTAGATTGAAAAATGATATGTAAGTGTTTTCTCATACGTTTAATAAATAAAATTTTGAACTCAATCGATTGCAATGGCATAACAAACCTAAAAAGCAAGCTTACTTGCTCAAAAGCGTTAATCAGGTTTTTTGTTTTTTCTTTTTTGCAGCGGGAAAAAGAATGTTGTTTAAAATGAGTCTGTATCCTGGAGAATTTGGATGGAGATTCAAGTCAGTAGGCTCTTCTCCTACAATGTGTTGATAGTCTTCAGGGTCATGCCCTCCATAAAAGGTCCATGTGCCATTGCCAAGAGTGCCATGAATGTATTTGGCTTCGTTCAGCGCCTTGCTCAATCCCATAATAAGGACTTCAGGTTTTACCATGGGTTTTTTGAAACTGGTGGTTTGGCCTAGGAAATTCTTTACTGTAGACTCATGATTCTGGGTAAGCATGGTAGGGATGGGATCCCACTTGGCCGAAAATTCAAAGATTGTAAAGAAATCTTCTCTTTCACTTACAGGCCTCATTCTTGGATCGGTATCGATATTAGAATACTCATACTCAAAAGGATTGGTGACTAGAGTAAAGTTTTGAAAGGCCAAAGCTCTGCTAAAATCCAACTTGCTTTGCATTTTAGGATCAGCAGGGTCTCCATCATACATACTTTCACAAATATCCACTCCCTCAGCCGATAGCGCAATATCATAACTGTCTGTAGCAGAGCACATGGCAAAAAGAAATCCTCCACCTGCTACAAAAGCTTTAATTTTCTTAGCCACGGCAAGTTTCAGCTGAGATACTTTTGTAAAACCATGTCTGGCAGCAGTAGCTTCGTATTCAGCAACTTGTGCCTTATACCAAGGCTGCATATAGTAAGAGGAATAAAACTTTCCGTACTGCCCCGTAAAGTCTTCATGATGAAGATGTAGCCAATCGTATTTGGGCAAAACTTCTTCCATAATTTCATCGTCAAATACCACATCGTAAGGGATTTCAGCGTAGCTCAATACCAAGGTTACGGCATCATCCCAAGGAAGCTTTGACTTTGGGCTGTATACGGCCACTTTTGGAGGCACCTCTAGCTTCACCGCATCCATGTTTTTTTCAGGATTGGCTATTTCGTCCAGTATGGCAATTGCCTGAGCATCTGAGATCACACGGTAACTTACTCCTCTGATCACACACTCATTTTCAATCTCTTTTTGGTAGCTGGTCATAAAGCTGCCTCCTTGATAATTTAGGAGCCATTGCACCTCCTGATCCTTTTCTAATACCCAATACGCTATTCCGTAGGCTTTCAAATGATTTCGCTGTGTAGCATCCATTGGAATAAGAATGGATGAAGCACTTGAAAAGAAAGAACAAAACTGAAATACAATAAAGACCGCTAAACCGATAAACCCTTTGCTCATGTAATTAATTGAAAGCTGTAGACAAATTTAATACTTTGCATCTGCAAACAAAAGCAATGAATTTTACCGAGAACGTAAAAGAAGGGATCAGGAGCATTCGATCCAACTTATTGAGAACTGTGCTTACCGCCTGCATTATCGCCATCGGCATTATGTCCTTGGTAGGCATTCTCACAGCCATTGATGGAATTAAATCTTCTATCGATTCCAGCTTTGCCACACTGGGTGCCAACTCCTTTGATATTACGGATATCTCGAGAATGGCAAGAAGCAATCTTCAAGGCAAGAAGGCAAAAAGCTATACAGAACTTAAAAGAGAGGAAGCAGAGCGATTCAAAAGCATCCTCACTGGACCTCTTAGAACGAGTATTTCTGCCGATATCACAGGTATAGCAGAGGTCAAAAAGGGTTCTAAAAAAACAAACCCCAACATTTACGTTGTAGCAGGAGACGAGCATTTTTTGTACAATCAGGGCTATGTTTTAGAGAAGGGTAGAGATTTTACTTACAATGAGGTTCTGGGTGGACGGCCTGTGGCCATCATAGGAGAGGAGATCAAGAAAAAGCTTTTTGAGAAGGAAGATCCATTGAATCAGTTTATTCAAGTGTTTGGTCAGCGTTATTTAGTGGTAGGTATTCTCAAAAAAACAGGCGGAGGTATGGGAGGAAGTGGTGCAGACCGCATGATCATTATACCTTTCTACAATGGCATCCAATATTCAGGCAGGAAAAAGCTGGAGTATGAAATCAAGGTTAGTATCAACAATCCTGTAGAACTACCAGCCTATCTTGACGAGGCGAGAGGAGTACTAAGAATGATAAGAGGGGACAAGCCTGGCCAGCCCGACTCCTTTCAAATAGAAAAAAGCGAGACCCTAGCCGAGTCTTTGGATGGAATCACTTCAAATTTACGTTTTGGAGGCTTTGTCATTGGTTTTATCACCCTGCTTGGTGCGTCTATTGGTTTGATCAATATTATGTTGGTATCTGTAACTGAGCGCACTGCGGAGATCGGAATCCGTAAGGCTATGGGTGCCACTCCTAGTAAAATACGTACACAATTCCTGATGGAAGCCATTGTCATCTGCATTATGGGTGGGATAGGAGGGATCGTATTAGGAATAGCTATTGGCAATGTGGTGGCGTCCTTATTAGGAAGTTCAGGTTTTATTGTTCCTTGGTTGTGGATGTTTATGGGATTGGTCATTTGTATTGCAGTAGGCATTTTATCGGGTTATTATCCAGCTTGGAAAGCCAGTAAACTAGATCCAATTGAATCTCTGCGATTCGAATAGCCTAAAGTTTTTGTGCTTGAAGAATTTTATTGAACAATTGCTATTGCTATGTTTGTGATAAAATATCTAATATTGCTTGTCCTTAACAAAGTCAACAGCATGCCTATTAAACAGTTGCTCACCTCTATCCTACTAATTTTCTGCTATGTTTTCTCCTCAAACGCAGGGGAAATCACTCTAGTAGGTGTCTATCAAGGAAAAAATCTTTACGTACAAAATCCTTTTTCTGGAGATAACGTCAGCTATTGCGTAAAGCAGGTAACAGTCAATGGCACTCCCTTAGATGCTAAGACTATCAACAACAGTGCTTTTGAGATAGACATGAGCAATCTTAAGCCCGGTACAGATGTAGTAGTTAAGATTCTTCATAAAGATGATTGTAAACCAGCTGTCATTAATGCCGCGGTAATACGCTCTACTTCCACTTTTAAATTTGAAGAGCTTGAGGTTACCGACAACATGCTGAAATGGGGAGCACAAAATGATCAGGTTTCAGGACAATATTATATTGAGCAATTCACCAACAACAACTGGGTAATCGTAAAGGATGTAAGACCTAAAAGCGGTGCAGCTGGTAAAAATTCTTACGATTTGCCTGTAATTCACCATTCAGGAGTGAATAAATACAAGGTAAAGTACCAGGAGAGAGGCGGAAACAGTTACTATACAAATGTTGCTGAATATGTTTCCGATAAACCACCCGTTACATTCTATCCAAAGCGCGTTACAGACAAAATTACTTTTTCATCTAAGGTAGAATTTGAAATTTTAGATGCCTACGGAATCACAGTAAAAAAAGG
>DAINOB010000201.1:0-4836 GCA_036735585.1 Cytophagales bacterium
TGTCTATTGAGTGTAGTGGGATCGTGGGTGTTCCAAAATACTTCCAGCACCTCTTCAAATGTGATCTGTTTAGGATCGAATTGTACTTGCAATACCTCTGCATGACCTGTTTTGCCTGTACATACTTCCTTGTAAGTAGGATTCTCTACCTCCCCACCAGAATAGCCTGATTTGACAGAAATGACTCCTTTTAACTCCTGAAAAACGGCTTCCGTGCACCAAAAACATCCATTGCCGAGTGTAGCCAATTCATAAGTACCGTTATCCATGTTATGTTGAGATTGATTTTTTTTATTTGCTTTTTGTTGAGAATTACCTTCACAGGCAAGTAGCATGCCTAGGAAAAGGGTGAAACATAGTACTTTCATAGTTGGATAACTGTTGAACCCATCCACTTGTTGCTAACAATATTGTATCCAAAAATAAGGTTTCTCTTACTTCGAGGCCAATAGCAATAGTGCAAACGATAGCACCACCATCCAGTAAGAATACCCACTCAAGGCAGGGATCAAAACAATCTGAAGCTGCATAAGCACTGTGAGCAACACTACAATGATGGCAAGTACTTTTAAGATAGATCTGGTTTTATTGGACATAAGTTTTTTGCCCAAATATATGAGACCCTTGGTTCAATGCCATTGAAAGTCCAGCTAATTTTAAAGCAGATGTATACAAAGTGGTGCCTGTACGCTGTACACTATCTTCTATTAGAAGTTGCAATACTTACTTTAAGAATAGCAACTCTCTATACTTGACCAATGGCCATTCCTCATCATCTACCAACAGCTCCAGCTTATTGACATGGTATCGAATGGAATCGAAATGCACTTTTACCTCATCACAATAAATGACAGCCGATTTTTCAGTGTTTTCTGCATTGTTTGCTTTCTTTCTAGCCACTACCATAGTATGGCTGAGGTTCTTCACCTGTTCTATATGCTTAGCTATTTCAAGAATAGTCTCTTTTACTGCGGTGAATTCTGGTAAATCCAAACCTATCTCTTTCATTCCTTTCACATTTTCTATCAGCTTGTTCTGATATTTTACTGCTGTAGGAATCACCTGATTAGTTACCAACTGCTCTATGATTCGCCCTTCGATCTGGATTTTCTTTACATAGTTTTCTAACCTGATTTCATAGCGTGCATGCAGCTCGGACGTACTAAATATTTGATGGCGATGAAATAAGTCTTCAGTCTTTTTGCTGATATACGCTTCCAAGGCATGTGGCGTGCTCTCAATGTTCTTCAACCCGCGTTTTGCGGCTTCCTGCTTCCATTCCTCTGAATATCCATTTCCTTCAAACCGTATTGCTTTAGATTCTTTGGTATACTGTCTCAACACATCAATAATGGCCAATTCTCGCTTTTGACCTTTGTTTGCGATCTTGTCAACCTTTGTTTTAAAGTCATTGAGCTGGTCGGCCACAATGGTATTCAGTACAGTGAGTGCAGGAGAATTGTTGGCACTCGAACCCACTGCCCTGAATTCAAATTTATTTCCAGTAAAGGCGAAAGGGGAAGTCCTATTCCTGTCTGTATTGTCCAGAAGTATTTGAGGAATTTTATTAATTCCTAACTTGAGATACATATTGTCGCCTTTGTCAATGTTTACTTTGGCATTTTTTTCCAGTTCATCTAAAATTCTAGTGAGCGTGCTGCCAATAAATACAGACATGATGGCTGGAGGCGCTTCATTGGCTCCAAGTCTATGATCATTGGAAGCGGAGGCAATACTCGCACGCAATAGATCTGCGTGCTCAAATACAGCTCTTATGGTACAGATGAAAAAGGTAAGGAATTGCAGGTTCTCCTTAGGCTTTGATGATGGTGCCAATAAATTCACACCAGTATTGGTGCTGAGCGACCAATTGTTGTGCTTTCCACTGCCATTAACTCCTGCAAATGGCTTCTCATGAAGAAGAGCCTTAAGATTATGTTTCAAGGCAACTCGATCAATGATATCCATCAAAAGCTGATTATGGTCAACAGCTAGGTTTATTTCTTCAAAAGTGGGGGCACATTCAAACTGGCCTGGTGCTACCTCATTGTGTCTTGTTCTGATCGGGATACCTAGTTTATGACACTCAGTTTCAAAATCGACCATAAAGTTCATCACACGCTCGGGTATAGACCCAAAGTAGTGATCTTCAAGCTGCTGACCCTTGGCTGCGGCCATTCCAAATACCGTTCTTCCTGTCATGATTAAGTCAGGACGTGCATTAAACAAGGCTCGATCCACCAAGAAATATTCTTGCTCTGGACCTAAGGTGGGATGAACTTTAACTACATTTTTATCAAAAAGCTGGCAAACTGATGTGGCCGCTTTATCTATAGCAATGAGTGATTTTAGCAATGGCGTTTTATAATCCAGTGCTTCACCTGTGTAGGAAACAAATACTGAGGGAATACATAAAGTGGATGTGGCGTCACTCTCAATCACAAAAGCTGGAGAAGTAGGATCCCATGCGGTGTATCCTCTAGCTTCAAAGGTATTTCTCAACCCTCCACTAGGGAATGAGGAAGCATCTGGTTCCTGCTGTACCAAAGCTGAGCCTTTGAATTTTTCTAAGGCAGTACCCTGAGAAGATAGATCAAAAAATGAATCATGCTTTTCTGCGGTGGCACCAGTGAGCGGTTGAAACCAATGAGTATAATGCGTAGCACCTTTGGAAAGCGCCCATGACTTCATGGCAGCCGCTACAGCATCTGCTACTTCCTTATCTATCTTTTCTCCCCTATCTACCGCTGTAGTGAATCGATCAAACATATCAGATGAAAGGCTGTGGCGCATTTTATCTAGGGTGAAAACGTTTGAACCAAAGAATTCTGAAACCAAATGTGAAGGTTTCTGTACAGCAATAGGTTGTCTGTTTTGAACCGTCTCTAATGCACGAAATCGAACTAGGGCCATATCTATAGGAGTTAAGCTTTGATTTTGGGGTTATTTTTCAACAAAGCTATACTATTCATGAATACCACCTATGTTTTTGATAGGTATATTTTCTAAAAAGTATCCACATTTCGATAAATACCCTTGAATTTGAAAGTCATTTCTATAAAAAGCTTATTATTCACTTCCGTAGAAACCCTTTAACTTTGCAACAATGAAGAAAGTAGCCTTTTACACACTAGGTTGTAAACTGAACTATGCTGAAACCTCTGGCATTTCCCGAAATTTCGAGCAACATGGGTTTCAAAAAGTAGACTTTACCGATACTCCAGATATCTATGTGATCAATACCTGTTCTGTAACCGACCATGCAGATAGGAAATGTCGCAAAGTGGTAAAAGAGGCCCGCAAGGTGAATCCAAATGCGTTTGTGGCTATAGTAGGATGCTATGCTCAATTGAAACCCAAGGAAATTTCTGAAATTCCCGGAGTAGATGCAGTGTTAGGTGCAGCAGAGAAATTTAGGTTGGTGGAAGTTTTAAAAGAGTTTGAAAGACCGAAACAACCCATAGTATATCAGGGTGATGTATACGATGTTCATCACTTTGAGCCCTCCTATTCTCTTCAAGATCGCACGCGCACCTTTCTCAAGGTGCAAGATGGCTGTAACTACAACTGTGCATTTTGTACCATTCCATTAGCAAGAGGAGCAAGCAGAAGTCAAAACGTAAATCAGGTTCTTACATTAGCGAAGGAAATTATTCGGGAGGGGGTAAAAGAGGTGGTGCTAACTGGTGTGAATATTGGAGATTTCGGCATTATCGAAGGAAGGCGCAAAGAGCGCTTTATTGATTTGATCAAATGCCTAGATGAACTGGATGGTATAGACAGGTTCAGAATTTCATCCATCGAGCCCAACTTGCTTTCTGAAGAGATTATTTCATTTGTGGCTGAATCCAAGCGTTTTGTACCTCATTTTCACATTCCCCTACAAAGCGGGAACGACAAAATATTAAAATCCATGCGCAGGCGCTACGATACAGCCTTGTATGCCGACAGAGTATGGAAAATAAAAAGTTTGATGCCTGATGCATGCATTGGAGTGGATGTAATTACAGGGTTTCCTGATGAGAGCCATGAAGATTTCTTGAGCACCTATGAGTTTATACAAAATCTACCCATCAGCTATCTCCATGTTTTCACCTATTCAGAGCGAGACAATACCCCCGCAGTGAAGATGGCAGGCAAAGTACTTCAAAGAGAACGGCACGAGAGAACAGAAATGCTAAGGATACTTTCAGAAAAGAAGAAAAGAGTGTTTTATGAATCTCAGCTGGGCAAAATTGGAGACGTCCTGTTTGAGCAAGAGATTGATGGAAATAAAATGTATGGCTTTACTGAGAACTATGTGAGGGTAGAATCTGCTTACGATCCTTTACTTATCAATGAAATAAAAAAAGTGCGACTTGTTGAAATCGCACCCTCAGGCAATATGCTGGTGGAAGAATGTGAAGAAGAAATCTTCATTCACACCTCCTAGCCTTTTATTTCTTTAAGAATTTTTCTGTTTTGTTATCAAAATTGATGTAATAAACTCCGCCTGACTTTAAATCTCCACAGGCTACTTCGGCTCCCTCTCCTTTTTTTACTGTGATTCCGTAGGCATCTAAAATTTCAAATTCTACTTTAGATGAAAAAGTGATTTTGTCTGTAACTCGCTTTGGGTAAAATGTAACGGGTGGTTTATCGGATACATATTCAGCGACATTGGTGAAGTAACTGTTTCCGCCTCTCTCTTGATACTTAATTTTGTATTTATTCACTCCAGAGTGATGATTCACAGGGAGTTCATATGCGTTTTTACCAGCTGCACCGCTTTTAGGTCTTACATCTTTAACGATTACCCAGGTGTTATTGGTGAATTGCTCAATATAATATTGTCCT
>DAINOB010000202.1:0-4832 GCA_036735585.1 Cytophagales bacterium
TACTCCGCTGTGTTGAAATACACGCACTCTGTCATGATGATGGTATGGAGTGGCCTTTAAAACAAGATTATCGCTTACATCAAAGGTCATTAAGTGTGCATCCACATGTGCATCCACGATGTTGCCAATATAAAGAAGTAAAGAAAGGATTACAGTGAAGTCTCTATTTCTAAGATAAAAATCTCTTAATGTTCTTACCTGATCGTTATTGTAAAATCCTGTAAACTGATCTGTAGCATCTGGGTTTTCCCTGCGATTGATCAGGATATCTCTGTACACTGTATATTCTTGATGATTGAACCGAATAAAATAGACACAAGCCCCAACACCTGCGTAAAGGATAGGCAGCTTCCAATATTTTCTGTTGTAAAACTGTCCTGCGCCAGGTATAAGTGCAGAAAGCCAGGCTGCTTTTATTGGATTATGGACCTTAGCTAAAGTATCAGAACTGGCCAAAGTATCCACACTTAAAATTGTAGTAGTGGCAGTATCTTGCTCTAAATCAGGAGTTTGAGCACATACAGAATTAACGGAAAACTGTAAAAATAAACAGACTAAAAATATAGAAAAGCTACAGCAGAGAGAGCGCTTCAAGTATCCTGTTGATATCATCTTTTGAGTAGAAGGCTATGTTGATCGAACCTTTGTCACCCTCTTTATCCTTTTTCACTGTCACTTTCGTGCCAAGATGTGAGGAAAGCTTATTTTGAACCACTTGAAACTCATAGGGAAGTTTCGGTTGCGCACTTTTTGGGGCTTCAGAAACATAGCTATCTTTTAAAAATTTAGCCATTTCCTCTGTTCTACGCACAGAAAGACCTTTTTCCACAATATCTCTGTGAAGGGACAGCTGTTGATCTACTTTCTCTAAGCTCATCAGCGCTTTTGCATGACCCATAGATACTTTTTTCTCTCTAAGAGAGATTTGAATATCGGGTGGAAGTTTGAGTAGCCTTAGGTAATTGGTAACTGTAGATCTGTCTTTTCCTACACGATCACCAAGTTCCTCTTGTTTGAGATTTATTTCGGCTATTAAGCGGTGATAGCTTAGTGCAATTTCAATCGGGTTTAAGTCTTCCCTTTGAATATTTTCAATAAGCGCCATTTCCAACATCTGTTGGTCATCGGCTGATCGGATGTAGGCTGGAATTTTGTCCAAACCCGCCATCTTTGATGCTTGAAGTCTGCGCTCACCGGATATCAATTGATATTGGTTTTCGGTGAGTCTTCTAACAGTGATGGGCTGGATAATACCCTGCACTCTTATGCTCTCTGCCAGTTCCTCCAATGCTACACGATCAAACTCGGTGCGCGGCTGAAAAGGGTTGGTTTCAATCATGCTGAGCACTATTTCAGCAATGGAACCTACTGATGTAAAGGTAGGTGAAGGAGTAGTTGCTCCTTGATTAAGCTTTGTATTGTCGCTAAGTAGTGCGCTAAGTCCTTTTCCTAATCCTGTATTCTTCTTTATTTGGGCCATTCTCTTTGCTTAAACCTCGGCTACAGTAAGGCCATTTTTCTCCAAAATCTCTTTAGCCAAGTTTAAATAGCTGATGGATCCTTTGCTTTCTGCATCATGTAAGATCACTGGAACTCCATAGGAAGGGGCTTCACTGAGCTTGATATTACGTGGGATCATGGTATTGAAAGTAAGGTCTTTGAAGTGAAGCTTGATCTCATCCACCACCTGATTGCTTAATCTCAAACGATTGTCATACATGGTGAGCAGTATACCTTCTATAGAAAGGGCGGTATTCAGTCTGTTTTGAATAATCCGTATGGTGTTGAGCAACTTGCCTAATCCTTCTAAGGCGAAAAACTCACACTGCACGGGGATAATTACAGAATCTGCAGCTGTTAGCGCATTTACAGTCACCACACCTAAAGAGGGAGAACAATCGATGATCACAAAATCGTAGTCGTTGCGCACCTGATGGAGTGCTTCCTTCATCTTTTCATCCCTACCTTCCTCAAGATGGATAAGCTCCAGTTCGGCACCTACTAGGTTGATATTAGAAGGAATAATATCCAAGTAGTCAATGTTTGAATTAAGTATAGCCTCACGCGTAGGTGTGCTATTTACCATACATTCATAAATGCTGAGGGTGACACTATTTGGGTCTAATCCAATACCTGAGGTAGAATTGGCCTGAGGATCAGCGTCTACCAAGAGGGTTTTGAACTCCATAGCAGCAAGGCTGGCAGATAGATTTATGGCAGAAGTAGTTTTACCTACTCCTCCTTTTTGATTTGCAATGGCTATGATTTTACCCATGGTTTATTTTATGTCTATGATTTGCTTGATCTGCATTAATACTAAGTCTATATCGGATCTTCTGGCTACCATATCCGCATCTATTTGGTCAATTTCTATGTAAGGGAAAGTATCGTAGTGCATACCGATTACCTTCTTCACTCCCATGTAGTTTGCAGCCACCACCGCATCTCTAATGTCCATGGTAAAGTTGTCACCGATGGGCAAAAATGCAAAATCTAAGTGAAACTGGTCTGTGAGCAGCTTCATGTCCATATGCAATGCAGTGTCGCCAGCATAATAGAAGCACTTATCTCCAGTCTCCACCACAAATCCCATTGGATTTCCTCCATAAGTGCCATCTGGAAAGGAACTTGAATGTATGGCAGATACCGCTTTAACGGTACCAAAATCAAAACTCCATTTGCCCCCAATATTCATAGGATGCGTTTTCTCGATGCCTTTTTTACTGAAATAAGAGGCGATTTCCCAATTGGCAATGATTGTGGCATTGCATTGCTTGGCTATAGCCTCCGCATCGTATATATGGTCTTCATGGGCATGACTGAGGAGGATATAATCCACATCTATTTCTTCTACTTTTACACTTTCAGCCAATGGATTGGGGCTGATAAAAGGATCGAAAAGAATACGAAAACCACCTGATTCTACCTGAAAACAAGAATGTCCAAAATATTGAATCCGCATAGCGAATGAACTTAATTACTTAATATTGAAAAGTCTGATAGAAATACCCGCAAATATAAAGTTTATTCCAAGAACCCTTGAGGAAGCTATGCACATCGTATCTAGGTATTTGTTAATAACTACCCTAATGATGATGCTTTCCTGTGGTAGAAGAGGTCCGCACCCCACTGAGCATCTGGTATTTCGGTACAATCAGCCGGATGGAATTACGAGTCTGGACCCTGCCTTCGCCAGAAGTCAAGCCAATATTTGGGCTGCAGCCCAGCTCTTCAATGGCTTACTAGAGCTTGATACTTCCATGAAAGTACAACCTTGCCTCGCACGTGAATGGTCCCTGAGCGAAGATGGCTTAATGTATACTTTCAAGTTGAGAGATAGTGTGTTTTTTCACGAAGACCCTTGTTTTTACCCTCAACGATCGAGAAAAGTAAATGCGGAGGATGTGGTGTACAGTTTTAAGAGGATCATCGAACCGGAGACTGCAAGTCCTGGGGCATGGATATTTTTAGACAAGGTGAGGCTAGGGGAAGATGGTTTGGTATATGATTCGGCATTTGTCGCCATTGATAGCCTCACATTAGCTATCCATTTGAAGAAACCATTTCCTGCTTTTGCGGAGCTATTGGCTATGCCGTATGCTTACATTATTCCCCATGAAGCTATTCGAGTATACGGCAAGGAATTCAGAACAAATCCGGTGGGCACTGGGCCTTTTGCGATGAAGGAGTGGGAAGAAGCCGTGCATCTGATGTTCAAAAGAAATCCAAACTATTGGCGGATAGACGAAAATGGAGAGCAGCTTCCCTATTTGCAAGCGGTACATATCAGCTTTATCAACGACAAGAATCAAGAATTCCTCACCTTCATGCAGGGGAAGCTCGACTTTGTAACTGATCTCACAGAAACCTCCAGGGAAATGCTTTTTAAAGTGGATGGAAGTCTGATCGAAACATATACCTCGCAGCTTAAGGTCGTAAAAGGGCCGTATCTGAATACAGAATATATTGGAATTCAAACAGATGCATCGTTTTATGAGGATTCCCTCCATCCCTTGTTGGATAGAAGGGTGAGGCAAGCCCTGAATTTTGCTATTGACAAAGAAAACCTGATGCGTTATGTACTGTATCAAAAGGGTAGGGCCGCAGCGCATGGATTTGTACCACCTGTGCTGTATGGCCAGGGTGCCATGCCGCAAGGCTACAGCTATCAACCTGCCAGAGCAGCGGAGCTTTTGAAAGAGGCAGGATTTCCCGGTGGCAAGGGTATGCCCGAATTGGCATTATATACCACTTCTTTATATCCGTATAAGGGTATTGCAGAGTTTTTGCAAAAGCAATGGTCAACGCTCGGGATACGCGTGCGCATAGAAACTGGTGCCACAGCCTCCATCCGTGAAATGATAGACCAAGGCAAAGTGTTCCTCTTCAGAGCCAGTTGGCTTGGAGATTATCCAGATCCTGAAAACTATTTTGCGGTGTTGTACTCAGCCAATTTTGCACCTGCAGGTCCGAACAAAATGCGATTTAAAGACCTGCAATATGATTTACGCTATCAGCAATCTATGAAGCTACAAACTCTGGAGGAAAGACAAATTCTTTACAGGGAAATGGATAGCCTTTTGATCTTGCAAGCACCTGTCATTCCCTTGTTTTACGATGAAGTGGTGCGTATTATTCGTAAAGAGGTCAGAGGCTTAGAACCAAACGCCATGAACACGCTTATTCTAGAGCGGGTGAAGAAAAGTGTGGATAATCCTTAAGTCTTTAGGAAAGCAAGTTTTAAGCAAAAGACTTAGTTACTTCAACAACTCCTCCGCAATACCCATGCTGGAGAAACCCCCATCGTGAAATAGATTTTGCATGGTCACCAT
>DAINOB010000203.1:0-4829 GCA_036735585.1 Cytophagales bacterium
TTAACTGCTGACGCAAACCTTTGGTATGCTCGTCAGACTGACCCTACCGTTGCAGTTTCAATCAAAAATGGTGGTGGAATTCGTTCTGCTATCGGTGAAGTATTCGCAGTAGGAAGTACAGTATCGTTGCTTCCACCAGCAGCCAACCCAGTGAGTGGAAAGCAAGCAGGTGAGATATCTCAATTGGATATTGAAAACACCATGCGCTTTAACAACAGTCTTTGGGTTGTCACTACCACAGCTGCAGGTTTGAGGAGATTGATGGAGCATGGAGTCAGTGCTACAAGACCCGGATCTACTCCTGGTCAGTTCCCACAGGTAGGTGGAATGAAATTCAGCTACGATACTACCCAAGCTGCAGGAAGCAAAATTAGAAACTTGGCTATCTTGGATACTTTGGGTAACATTACGGATACTATCGTATTCAATGGAGTTACTTTTGGTGATACTACCAGAACGATTAAAGTAGTTTCTTTAAACTTTCTTATCAACGGGGGAGACTCCTATCCTTTCCCTGCTGTAACTTCTAGTATTTTGAAGTTAGATACCATCGGATTGGCTTCAGGCACTGCTACTTTCTCTGGAGCTGGTCGTGAGCAGGATGCTTTCGCTGAATACATGTTGGCTCGTTACCTTACTACTCCTTTCAACGAGGCTGAAACTGCTTTACCGCTTGATAATCGTATACAATTGATAAATGCAAGGTTAGACAGCGTGTTCCCGCCAGCTCCAACATTTACAGCATTTAACTTGCTTTCACCCGGTGATAGCGCTGTAGCATTGGTTCAAGGTCTTCCAACGGATGTTATTACCATCAGTTGGCAGCGTTCTATATTTAGTGCACCAGGAACGGTAACGTATACTTGGATTGGTGCTGGAGGATTACTTGTATTCCCATCAGACAATGCAGGTCAAAATACTACACTTACCCTTTCTTATGCTCAAATCGAAGGTTTGTTCATCCTTAATGGAATTGCTGTAGGTGATACTATAGCTATTCCATGGGTAGTTGAGGCAAGAGTTGGAAACTCTACTAGATTGTCAAATCAAACCTTTACAGTTTTCTTAGTGAGGGGTATTGTAGGTGGTACACCAGATGAGATCATTCTTCGCTCTGTTCAGATGTATCCTAACCCAGCTTCTGATCGTCTGATGATCCAGAACAGCCTTGAAGATCTTCGTGCCATTCAAGTATTTAACTTAATGGGAGAGCTTGTGCTTTCTGAAGAAGGGTTACAGCCTGGATTCATGGAAATGGATTTGAGTAGGTTTGCTCAAGGAACTTATATGGTGAGATTGATCACGGATAAAGGCCTAGCACATCGTAAATTGATTATTAAAAAATAAGTAGATAAAAGTAAAGCTAAAGCGCATAAAAGCCGGGGCCTTAGGTCTCGGCTTTTTTTGTGTCTGTTGACAAGAGGTTAATTATTGAATTCTCATTTGCCCTGTAGTCTTGTCTTTAAGTTTGAAGACATTTTCCACATTGATTATTAGATTTACTTTATTTGAAGCTTCTTATAAGTAGCATTGGGAAAAATCATTTACATACATCCTGAGAATCCTCAGCCACAAAGAGTGTCCGATGCTGTAGAAATTCTCAAAAAGGGTGGACTCGTCATCTATCCTACAGATACCGTATATGGAATCGGGTGCGATATGACCAATCACAAAGCCTTAGAACGTGTCTATCAATTTAAAGGAATCAAGCCGGGCAAAACCAATTTTTCCATCATCTGCCATGATTTAAGCGATATTGCCTCCTACGCTAAGGTGTCTAATGCGGCATTCAAGCTTATGAAACGCACTTTACCAGGACCTTTTACATTTATCCTTCCTGCTACGAATAACATCCCCAAATTACTAGAGATAAAGAAGCGAACCATTGGCATTAGAGTACCCAATCACCCTATACCTCGAATGCTGGTAGAAGAACTCGGCAATCCTATAATCACTACTTCAATCAAAGATGAGGATGAAATTTTGGAGTATACCACCGATCCAGAACTGATTTATGAACGCTACAATAAGCAAGTAGATTTGGTAATTCATGGAGGTATGGGGCAAATAACGCCCTCTACCATTGTGGATCTTACAGGCTCAGAACCTGAAGTAGTAAGACAAGGCTTAGGTGTGTTTGACGACTTTTATTGATCTCCGAAATTATTTCGTGGAATGTCGTCTACATTCATGTAGTTTCTTGGCAGGGAGTCTCTCCAGGCAGGATTATTCAGTTCACCTATAGCGTCAGAGTGCACCAATCGCCAGGCATTATTCCCCCTGTTGTCCTCAAGGAATACAAAAGTTCTGTTGGTTTGAGCAATGTGAGTAATGGAACTAGGTACATTGTAATAAGTCCATATTTCAAAGGGTATGGGATTGGAATCGCGTGAAGCTACTCTTCTGAAATCGGTCAATTCAGTTTCTATACGATTTGGTGCTCCATACTGTAGATAAACCCTTCCTCTATCAGTCTCAAAGCTTCTAAATGATTTAGTAGAAAATTTTCTATCAGCTTCCCTCAGTCTCGAAATGTATTCTCTGTAGGCTTGTCCAGAATCATCTGGGTTTCGTTTCTTAAAAAACCAAACCAAATAACTACGCTTTTGCTCCGTGGTACCATCTGCTATTAAGGCGTTACTCATATCTATTTCTCTTTGTGTGGAGGCTGGCCTTATTGCTCTAAGTACCATGTTTGCAGCGCTATCTGGTATGTCTGCGGCAAATGTACCTTCCGCTGATTCTGGTAGCATTTCCGTGTTAAGGTCTTCTTCTGGTTCTTTTACATCTTTGAAATTACTGCGCTGGATAAATTTGCGGCCTTGAATAATGAGGTTGTTATTTTTGTCTCTGGCCTCCACCAGCAACATATAATTTCCAGAAGGCACTTTGCTTATATTGATTTCGGCCAGAAGGGGAACCAAACGAGCGCTCTTATGTCGGCTAAACCCTTGTTCCTTGGCCAGCATCCGGCTAGTATTGGTATTTACAAATTTGAAGAAAACTACAAAAGGTTCTTCCTCTCCAATGACTTTATCTACACCATAGAGCTCTGTATATAATTTTAAAACAGATACTTCCTTTGGATAAAAGTTGGACACCTTACTGATCAGCGTATAGCCGTTTTTGTTCATGAGGTCGTCACTGTCACTTTTTTCATAGTGACTTAGCAATTGTACGCTTGACATGATTACTCCTGTATCTGGAGCTATTAAAGCTACATTTAAAGTGCCTGTAATTCCAGAATCTTTAGAATTCAAATCCTTCATTCTTACCTCGATTATATAATTTCCGTAAGGAAGTAGTGTTTTTTGCTGGTCAAAAAGATTGGGGATTAGATTGACAGTATCTTTCAGCACAGGAGATTGCAAAAGCGTTTTTTCTACATAATAGATTTTATCGGTACTATCCTTTACAAAAGTGGTTACCTCCACTTCAGCTTTTCTTCCCTCAGAACTCTTGTTAAAATTGATGGTTTCTCCATTGATAGACATGTAAATATCAAGCAATGCCATTTTATCAGTTCTTGGAAAAACACCGTAGTCCAAAGCACCTTGTATCACTTGTGCAGTTACGGATTGAAAGGTTGCAATAAAGCAGAGCAAAAGCAGAGTATAGAAGTTACGAGACATACTATGTAATTTTGGAATATTAAAGTTAGGCTTTTGAAAGCTAATCCACAAAACTTGAAGATACCTACTGCCCAAAAGCTATTACCCAATCAATTTTTCCCTGACATAAGATTTTTTCGCGCTTACCATCAAGGGAATACTTCTATCCTATACAATCCACCTTGGGAAAAGCAGTTTTTATACAATAGAACATACATCTTAGACCACGGCCGATTGGTGAGACTTAGTGTTCCAGTTCACATACAGGAGCATGGCATTGTTCCCGATTTTACACAAGATTGGCTCAGGGTGCATCTTGGCGCCATCAAAGCTGCTTATGGTAAAACAGGTTATTTCGAGTTTTTATTTCCTTACGTGGAAAAAATTCTGTCCTGTGCTCAATGTCAAATATGGGATATCAACAAGGAGTTTATAGAGTTAGCATTGAAGGTAGTTCGGCTTCCCAAGCCTCAATGGGTGAACCAAAGTCAGGTAGCCAATGAAGACCAAGTGCTGCGATGGCCCGATGATTTGAAATCTGTAGTTGCTGACAATTTTTCCGATCTGCAACAAGACAACCTTTTGGCCGACAATTTGTCTATTGTGCATATGCTATTTCATCATGGGCCTGCGGCTATTAACTTTCTTCAGCCTCATAGCGTTATATAGTCAAATGTTTGTTGGGTGTGGATGATTTCCTACAAAACGAAACACGCATCTGCGAATTAATTTTTACATTTCGAACTAAAGTATTGTATTACAACTGATATGGAAGCAAAATTTTCAAACCGGGTAAAAGAGGTGATTAGTCTCAGCCGTGAAGAGGCTTTGAGGCTAGGCCATGATTACATTGGCACGGAGCACCTTCTGCTCGGAATGATCAGAGAAGGGGAGGGGGTCGCTATCAGTCTTCTCAAAAAATTGGGCGTATCACTAGATGAACTCCGCATGGCCATAGAGCAAGCTACCAAGGGTACTGCTTCTGGTAATGTTAAAAATTTAGCGAGCATTCCACTGACACGTCAATCAGAAAAGGTGCTTAAGATCACCTACCTAGAAGCAAAGATTTTCAAAAGTGAATTAATAGGAACAGAGCATCTTCTACTTTCTATACTGAGAGATCAGGACAATATCGCCACACAGATTTTAGAGAAATTTGATGTCAGCTATGATGTGATCAAAGAAATGCTAGAATACCACGCACAAAGCCCCACCGCC
>DAINOB010000204.1:0-4827 GCA_036735585.1 Cytophagales bacterium
AAAAAAACCGGTACTAGCCCGGTCTTTCACTCATTAAAATTTTCGATTTACTTGGTATCGCCTCCAAGAATAATGGGTAGACCATCTTTGCCTGAACCGATCACCACTACTTTGGAATTAGGACTTTTTGCTAAGTCTTGAGTGGCTTCTATGCCTTTCCATCTTAAAAGCTTATCCGAAATACCATCCGATACAATTTTTTGAAAATCATTGATACCTTTTGCTTCTATGCGCTTACGTTCTGCCTCTTTGGTTTCTTTTTCGATACGGAATGCATATTCTTGCGATTCTTGTTCTTGCTTCAGTTTGCGCTCTATCGCTTCCCGAATGGCGAGGGGCAATTCTACAGAGCGAATAAGTAAGGCGTCCATTTCAAGATTATTTTTGGCCAATACGCTACTTACAGACTCCATTATTTCTGTTTGTATCACTTCTCTCTTTTGAGAATAAAGTTCTTCTGGAGTGTATTTTCCTATCACCTTTCTTGTTGCCGAGCGCACTTCTGGGATTATGATCCTTTCTAGATATTGAAACCCTATGCTGTTGTGGATATAGCCTATTTTGCTATCTATGGGTTTGTATCGGATAGAAACGTCTACTTTAATTGAAAGACCATTGTTTGACAGCACATCCATTATTTCTGCCTTTTCTTGCAAACGGGTGTCATAGACAAACATATTGTTCCAAGGGGCAATGATATGGAAGCCTGGGCCATGAGTATTCTCTACGTCTAGTCCACCCGAAAATCGTCTGAAAAGAACACCTCGTTCCCCTGGCTGTATAGTGATGAACATGCTCCCTGCGCTGGCAAGGATGAAGATAAAGATGAAAACCCCGGCAATAACCAGGACAATTTTTTTAGTGTCAACCATAGTTGTGTTATTTTATTACTTGAATGCTGGTGGTAAAAGTTGTGTTTTGGAACTGCAAGTTAGCAAAATACAATCCCTGTGGCACATCCTCAGCAGACCAGGCAAAGTTTCGGTCTTTGGATTTAAAAACAGTTCTTCCCCACCGGTTTACGATCGAGATGGAAACAAATTGGGGGTCACAACTACCCGATGGGCTACCCGAAAACTGGAAGGTGTCATTTAATCCATCTCCATTGGGGCTAATCATGTTTGGCAAAGTAAAAACCAAGGAACTTGCATCAGGTCCCACAACAAGTATCCAAAGCGAATCTGTTCCTCGCTGGGATGGATAGCAGGTGCTATCGCGGTATTGAAAGCGAAGAAGGTAAGGAATGGGAGACACCAAATCACAATTTGTAGATAGTACAACTGAGCGCTCCAAAGAACCTATAGCTGTGGCTGCTTGCCATTGAGGAGTAAGTGATCTCAGCACAGCATTATTCCGATCAATATCTAAAAATACTTGATCGTTGTCAGAGTCATTCACAGTAAGATTGAGCGTGATCTGCTGTCCTGCTTTGATCTTAAGTGTATCAGATATTGCAGAAGTTTGGAAAATTGGAGGTGTATTGGGCTCAGGCTCGGATCGCACGAAAACTCCTAAAGTATCTGCAAGTGCAAGCGGGCAGGTATTATCTTCAACTGATACTTGCAGCCGTAGCACCTGTCCAGGAGCTGCTTCACAGTTGTTCAGACAAAATAGAAAATCAACAGTATCCAACGGTCCGGAAGTGGCTTGTGCACTGGAAGGAGTAATGGTTACTGGTACTGCTCCATCTACGGAGAGTACCCTCGCCCTAAGTCGGTCAGCAGCACTCCCATCAGCCGCTCGCAGTTGAAGGCAACGATTGCTTCCAAGTACTACCGTATCGTTTTCCAGTAGGGGTTGGGTATCGTTGGGTAATGTGAGTACCCCCACAGGCGCAATGGATATAGGGCAAGCACCAATCACCCATTGAAGGTCACGTCTTACCTCTCCGATTTTTTGCCCGTTGCGAAATTCTTCCACACGAATGGTGAAAAGAAATACTCCTGCAAGGGTTGGATTCAGCCTTATGACGCCTGTGTTCGAATTTATTTGTACGGGAGGATTTCCAGTTGGCTGAGTAGCCGAAAACTGGTTTGAAGACCAAACTACTGAATTGTAAGGACCTGGAACTGGCACAGAAAGAAAAGGAACTGGAGGGGTCAGAGAGGTATTTCCTCTAAGTGGAACCACCAAGGAGTATACGAGGCTATCACCATTGGCATCATTTGCGGTAAAAGAAGTAGTGTAAGGTCTATTGGTGCAGATCAGGTCAGAAACTGGTGGAGGCATTTCGGGAGAAGAGTTGTTTCGAAACAAATCCAGACGGGGAAACTCCAGATAGAAAACCATTCCGATGCTCGTAGGCGTCACAATGTTGGATATTCTATTGTTGCGACAACAGCGCTCATATGCCATATAATAGCCTCCGGCATCGTTATAAAAACCAGGAAGCAACGTAACTTCCAACTCATAGAAATGTCTGGTAATGCTGTTGGAATTACTTCTGCATTCCGGACGGCTATAGTCCAGCCGAAGAGCACTTCGGTAAGGAACCTGCAGCGTTTCTACCAGCTGATTGTTTGATTTCCTAAATATGCCTACCATGGCTTGTGCATCTATAGACTCCAGTCCGCCTGAGATATTGTCAAAGTATAGATTTACACGAATAAGATAGCGATCATTGCCACGACTGAGCATCTGAATGTCTCCACCCACTATATGGTTTGCATGCAGTTTTTGAATTGCCATAAGGCAAAACAGACAGAACAGAAGTATATTTCGACCCTTTAATAAAGTCATTTTCATGAAGATGGCTCACCAAAAGTAGATAAAAAGATAAGATAATAATGAAGGACAAACACCAGATACTTCCACAACTCACTATAGAAAAAATGGCGGCAGAGGGCAAGAGTATTGCCTATCATGGTCAGAAAGTAGTATTTGTTTCCTATGCTGCGCCTGGTGATGTGGCTGATTTGAGTGTGAAAAAAAACAGAAGTGGATTTATGGAAGCCGATATTGAGACGCTTCATCAGCCTTCTTCATTAAGAGTATCTCCGGCCTGCATGCATTTTGGGCTTTGTGGAGGATGTAAGTGGCAGCATGTGGAATACGCTGCTCAAGCTTCAGCCAAAGAGCAACAGGTAAAAGATCAGATCACCAGAATCGGTAAGCTGGAGCCTCAACGTTGGCTTCCCATTCTTCAACCACCTTCGGTTTATGGCTACCGCAATAAACTGGAATTCACCTTTACAGATGCGCGTTGGCTTAGCCGTGAAGAAATAGACAGCGGAGAACCAACAGACCGAAGGGGTCTTGGATTTTATCTACCTGGGCGATACGATAGAATTCTAGATATTCAGCATTGCCATTTGCAGGCTGAGCCTTCCAACCGTATCCGTTTGAGCTTTAAAGAGTTTGCCATCAAGCATCAAATTGGCTTTTACAATCGAAACACGCATACTGGTTTACTGCGCAATGTGATCATAAGAAGCACGGTCACAGGTCAATGGATGGTGATTTTGGTGGTTTTGGAAGAGGATAAAAATTCTATTTCTGCGCTGTTGGACTATTTGATCAGCCAAGTGCCTGAGCTTACCTCAGTGTATTATGTAGTCAATTCTAAAAAAAACGATACCATAACAGACTTAAGCCCAGTACTGTATTTTGGTGAGCCTTTCATTGTAGAACAAATGGAAAACCTGCAGTTTCGTCTTGGACCGCAGTCTTTTTATCAAACCAATTCGTTGCAGGCACTTGAACTTTACAAAGTGGTAAGGTCGATGGCAGGATTGAGTGGCAATGAAGTGGTGTATGATCTCTATACTGGCACAGGCACCATTGCCTTGTTTGTAGCTGCGGAAGCTTCGCGGGTGGTAGGTGTAGAGTATGTAGAGGCGGCAGTAGCCGATGCCCGTGTAAATGCTCAGAGGAATGGAATACAGCATGTTTCTTTTTTTGCTGGTGATATGAAAGCAGTACTTAATCCTGAGTTTGTGCGTCAGAATGGCCAACCGGATGTAGTCATCACCGATCCACCTCGGGCAGGTATGCATGAAGATGTAGTAAAAACTTTGCTCGAAATGAGCCCAAACCGAATAGTGTATGTCAGTTGCAATCCCGCCACCCAAGCCAGAGATTTAGAAATATTAGCATCGCGCTATCAATTGCTTGAATGCCAGCCTGTGGATATGTTCCCACAGACAGCCCATGTAGAAAACGTAGCTTTGCTCCAAAGAAATGACTAATGATCCTGAATTAAATGGCAAATACTTAGGCAAAATCACATCAGATTTTGTGAAAGTATCCGATATGCTTTTTGAGGCTTGTTATCAGATGCGTAAGCGTGAAATATCTGCCTATCCCGTAGTTACGCTCAGCAGAGAAGAACTTTCATTTGCTCCTGCTTTTATCCCTAAAGAACCCCAAGAGCTAGAATGGTATTTCGGGCTGAGCATGATGGAGGCTTTGACCCAAACAGGTATCATTGACAAGGACAGGCAGGAAGACTTTATTGCCAATTATAAAAATCCAGAGGAGTTCTGCTGCTGCCTGGTGCTTGACCTTGATTTTATTAATTTTGTTTTTATTCCTTATCCGGAAGATTAGCATGCTGCCTTAGTTCTTTTTCTATGCTTACAGGATCTTTTGGGCTTATTCCTACCCAGCCTTTTCCTTTTAGATGTAGAAACAATATTGGCTTCCAACAGGTGGTGTAAAGCTTAAAGTGACCGAGATCGGTGGAATAAAATCTACCCCAAAATCCCCAAAGACCGCCCATACCCATAGTACGTATAGCTCTAAAGCCATCTTCCTTATTCACAACTCGTGTATCCACTAGTTCCAAAATGGACAGCTCCACCTTGCCAGACAGTCGGTGAACCAGTA
>DAINOB010000205.1:0-4756 GCA_036735585.1 Cytophagales bacterium
TCTTCATCTTGTATGATAGCTTCGACTGAAAAATCTTTACCCTCATTTAAGAAAAGTTGTGCCGCTTCTTCCTTTGTGGCAGCTACTTGCATGCTACCATCGGGAGCATAAAAAGCGGGAATGCGTTGACCCCACCAAAGCTGCCTGGAAATGCACCAATCCTTCACATTCTCCATCCAATGGCGATAGGTATTCAAATATTTATCAGGGATCAGCTTTACCTCTTCATCCAACACCATCTGTAAAGCAGGATCTGATAAGGTTCTTATTTTTACAAACCACTGGAGTGAAAGCTTGGGCTCAATTACGGCTCCTGTACGCTCAGACGTTCCTACTTTGTTTTTAATTTCCTCTACCTTCTCAAGCAAACCAAGAACCTCTAAGTCTTTTGCAATCTGTTTTCTAACATCAAAACGATCGCGGCCAACATAGTGCCCAGCAGCCTCCGAAAGTGTGCCATTGGGATTCAGAGTATCTATGGATGGCAGTCCATGGCGCAATCCAATCTCATAGTCGTTGATATCGTGGGCGGGAGTAACTTTCAAAACTCCAGTCCCAAATTCAGGATCTATATAATCATCGGCAATGATTGGTACTTCACGATTTGCTACCGGAACTCTCACTTTTTGGCCAATCAAACTCTTGTATCGTTCATCCTTAGGATGCACACATACAGCGGTATCACCAAGGATGGTTTCAGGTCTGGTGGTAGCTACAGTGATGTAGCCATTTCCATTTACCAGAGGATAGCGAACATAGTAAAGTTTCGACTGAACCTCTTTGTAAATGACCTCATCATCAGAGATGGCAGTAAGACCCTGCGGATCCCAATTGACCATGCGTACGCCTCTGTAAATCAATCCCTTCCTGTACAAATCTACAAATACATCAATCACAGCTTTATAATAAGCAGGATCCATGGTAAAGGTGGTTCTACTCCAATCACAAGATGCTCCTATTTTGCGGAGCTGTTTTAGGATGATACCCCCATATTTATCTTTCCATTCGTAGGCATACTCAAGAAATTTCTCACGGCCTACGTCATGCTTATCTATACCTTTCTCTTTGAGCATAGCCACCACTTTAGCTTCAGTAGCTATAGACGCATGATCGGTACCGGGAACCCAGCAGGTAGGCAAGCCTTCCATCCGCTTTTTGCGCACCAATACATCTTGAATGGTATTGTTCAGCATATGCCCCATGTGTAGCACCCCAGTGACATTTGGAGGCGGAATCACTACGGTATAAGGCTTTACACCTTCTTTAATTTTTGATTGAAAGTACCCTTGTTTTTCCCAGTGTTCGTACCAGTGCGATTCTGCTTCTGCAGGCTTGAAAATCTTATCTATGCTCATGAAACTATGCTAACATGCCCTGATTAGGACGTGTAAAACTAATAATTCCCAATAACTATCTGGTCGAGATGCTGCTTAGTTTGGCAGGTTCTTTTTAAAGGACATGTCCAATTTGCTTAAAAAAGAAGCGATAAAAAATAAATTAGTATCAGTACCGTTGCAGCCCAAACTCCTGTGCCTATCCCATAATTTCTCCAAATAGCTTTCTTCTTCATCCTATTAGCTTGAGCCTTATATCCCAGCATATATTCCTGATTATTAAGATATTGATTGCCTGGCACTCTTAAGTTTCTATAGGAAGGCTCAAAAACACTAAGTACTATTGGAACTGGCAAACCATAAAGAGGAGAAAATAACAAAACAGATACAAGACTAGCTGTTCCAGCTTGTGTATGGTAATAAATCAATGCATCATCGTACCCTTTCTGATACCAACTTTTATCTCCAACACCTGCCAATTGTGGATTTTTGTAGTATTCCACGGGTTGAGATACTTCCTGAGGCTTTAGATTTTGAGTAGATTCTTTTCTCTCAAAAGTAATTACTTCTCTATTTTTAAAAATTATAAAATCCAGTAGATCAGTAGGTAGCGAATAGGAAGGTCCATCAGGATTGTAAAATTTTTTAAATTTTATGGCATCGATCCCTATTTCTAGGCTTGTAGCCACAACCACTTCTCCATTAGCTCTGAAAATGCTGTCCTGAGCGATGCAGTAGCTCCAATTAATAATAAACAGTGCACAAAGGAAGAAAACCTTATTCGTCATAGTTTTTTTTCAAAGATACTATCAAAGTTTATTTATTTTATTGTTACCTCTACTCTCCTATTGCGTTGTCTGGCTTCAGGAGTTTTTCCGACTACTGAAGGCATATTTTCACCGTAGAATTCGACCTTAAGTCTTGCTTTCTCTATGCCTTTTGAAATTAGGTAATTAGCCACGGTTTCTGCCCTATTTCTAGATAATTGATCATTATATGACTCAGAGCCGAGATCATCTGTATGACCAGCCACAGAAAGTTGTATCACGGGATATTTTATTAAAATGGCCAATAATCTGTTGAGTTCTAATACAGATTCTTCTCGCAAGCTGGCTTTGTCAAAATCAAAAAAAACATTGTTGAGAGTAAACATTTCGCCCTTGCTGATTGGTACTAAATAAAGATCCTTGTTAAGGGTGTAGGGGTCGCCTGGATGTCTTAAATCTAAATTAGCATGTACTGATATGTACCCTTCTGCTTCTGCTAAGTAGCCATAATTTTCTCCATAAGGTAATACTATACTGTAAAATCCGGTATTTGGTGATGCATATGCTACACCTGATTGATCACCCGAAGGTAAATATTCATAGCTTATTTTGGCGTTTGGAACAGGTTTATTTGTTTTTTGGTCTAGTACCTGCCCGCTTACCAAAACGACTGGAAGTGGCTGCACAAAGGCTGGCAACTTGGTTCTATAAATATCCAGGTCTTCAGCTTGTGTACCTGGACCCGTAAAATAGGCAAAAGTGCCAAATGCATCCATGCTGAAGAATGATTCATCGGCTGAGGAATTAATTCTGGGACCAAGATTTTCAGGCTCTGTCCATGAGGTCCAACTGTTGTCCAACCTACGAGAGACATATATGTCAGTACCTCCAAATCCAGGGTGTCCTCCACTGCTAAAATATAGCGTTTTATGATCTGCCGCAAGAAACGGGGCTGCCTCAACAGACGCTGTATTTATCGTATTTCCCAAATTAATTGGTTTTGACCAAGTACTATCACTTTGAATAAAACTTACATACAAATCTCTATCTCCATAGGTGTCTTTCTCCCGCTCTACAGACATAAGTAAAGCTGTACCAGAATTAGAAAGAAAGTAATTGGCCCTTTCATTACAATTACAATCATCCTCAATTATGAGCTTTTGAGGCTTGCTCCAACCGTAATCTGTCATTCTAGACATTGAAACTCCATCTTCCATATACTCATCAGAAATATAAGTATTGCCAAGTAGAATTGAATTCCCGTCTGGGGTTATAGAAGAAACAAAATTCGGAAATCTATTATTGAGAGGCATTCCTTTGTTTGCAGCTTTTGACCATGTATTGTTAATGCCATCTCTAATGCTAAGCCAAATATCCTCCTTGTCCTCTATTCCACCCACATTGGCAGGATGGTAACGTCTGGAGAAATATAATTTTTTGCCATCAGGTGATATAAGAGGCCCAAACTCTTTGTATTCGGAATTTACCTCAGGGCCTAGTCGTTCAGGAAAAAAGGCTTGTTTTAATATTTCTGCCGAATGAATTTGAATATCGGGTGGAGTAGATTTGGTACTCAATGCTACAGCATCTATGCTATTGATTCCCTTAATACGATTACCCTCTGCCCTTATTTTCACCGCCAAAACAGGGAATCTCATGTCCCCCAAAGAAATGTGAAGGAGTCTTGAGGGTACATTAAGTGCTTTTGGTTTTTCTTCATACACCAAGTGCTCAGATCCATCGGCATCATACACCCAAACCTTTGTGGTAAAACCAGGATTTTGTGTTTCTACTATTGAAACAAAACTTGCAAAAACAGCTTCTCTAAACCCAACTTTAATTTCGGTTGCCACTAATTCAGAAATATTAAAGGCCGCAAGATTGTTTCCGCCCTGAGGATAGGCATTGGGTTTGCCTAAAATCTGAGAGGCACTAAAAGGTCCTTCTCCGCCAGGGAAGTTGCACTCTAATACTCTGTAAGCCCATTTTACCTCTTTGTTTTGAGCTGTAGAGAGATTGGTAATCCCAAAAAGAAATACCAAGTATATCCATAATTTCATAAGCTTTGGATTATTGTCCAATCAATAATCGACAGAATAAACGTAGCGAAATATGACTTACATCATAGAAAGCTAAACGGGCAATAAACCTTGGCGTCTTGGCGATAAATAACTATCACGCAAAGTCGCAGAGGCGCAAAGAAAAACTGGAGGCCTTAGCATGGGAAAACTTATCACGCAAAGTCATAGAAAGGAAACCTTAGCGTCTTAGCGAGAAAAAAATATCACGCAAAGCCGCAGAGGCGCAAAGAAAAACTGGAGGCCTTAGTATGGGAAAACTTATCACGCAAGGTCGTAGAAAGGAAACCTTGGCGTCTTGGCGATAAACAACTATCACGCAAAGCCGCAAAGGCGCAAAGAAAAACTGGAGGCCTTAGCGAGAAACAATTTCATGCAAAGCCGTAGAAAAAAACTTGGTGTCCTTAACAAGATACTGTGCGATTTCAAATGTAATTTTCAATTGTCTAGTGCTCATAATTTTATTAAATTCTGTAATATTAATTATTAAAGTACACCCTTTTTACCAGCTTTATAAAAAACCTGACATTTATGAAAAAATCAATCCCTATATGCAAACCGTATTTAAGTCCCCCTA
>DAINOB010000206.1:0-4755 GCA_036735585.1 Cytophagales bacterium
CGAAGGACCTGATGCTACCTTCACACCCTCCAAGAACGATGGGTTCTTGAATGATGAGATCACCTTTACCATCAATACTGTCACCCCTAGAGATAGTTCTTTCAACTGGAATTTCGGTATTGAATTCGGAACGCGAAATGGTCAAGGTCCGCATACTATACTATTTGATCAATTTGGGGTATTCCCCGTACAATTAATCGTTACCAATGAAAATGGCTGTATTGACACTGCAAGTGTGCAAATCGGCATCATCAAAAATCAAATTGTGTACGTGCCCAACATTTTCAGCCCCAATGCCCAAAGGGTGGAAAACCAAAGCTTGCGCGTGTTTGGCACCAACCTCTCCGCTGCGGATTTTGAGTTCTCCGTGTATAACCGTTGGGGGGTACAAGTCTACACCACCACCAACCTCACCGAAGCCATGAATATAGGCTGGAGCGGAAGAGCTGAAGGTGCCATAGATTTTGAACCTATGGGTGTGTATACCTATGTGGTGAGAGGAAAATTCTTTGATGGATCGCCTTTTGAGAAAATTGGAAACTCTACCTTAGTAAGATAATATGAAAAAGATACTCCTGCTAAGTTTGGTAATTCTTATAAGCCTAGGTGCTCAGGCGCAGGACGCTGTATTTTCTCAGTATTATGCTTCCACCATTTATCTCAATCCTGCTTTGGCAGCTGCGGAGCGTGCTTTGACCTTCAACAGCAACTATCGTACACAGTGGCGAAGCGCTACCATTCCCTATGTCACCAGTCAGGTGTCCATGATCATACCTTTAATCACCAAGTTTCCCAAGAAAAAGCAGTTGGGCGGCATTGGATTATCGGCTTTCAACGATAGGGCAGGGGACGGTAACTTAAAAACCACAGGGCTAAGTCTTACCTACGCCAAATTGATGAAACTCTCCAATGATGGGATGCAAAATGTAGGATTTGGAGTGAAAGCGGGCTTCCTCCAAAAAAGTATAGACTTTACCAACCTGGAATGGGGAGAGCAGTTCAATCCTTTTGTGGGTTTTGATGCCTCCGTAAGTCCATCAGAGAATACATTTAAACCCAATGTAATGGTTCCTGATATCAGCCTTGGGGCTATGTATTATTTCAATCCTGAGAAGAGCTATCTATTTACTGGTATGAGTGGGTATTCTGGAGTGGTAATTTCTCATTTTACCCAACCCAATGAAAGCTTAGTGGAAGGATTTGAAAGTCGAATTCCTCTCTTGCTTAAGTATCATGGAGGGATAGAGATACATGCCAGCAACAGGATCAATGTTTCGCCCAACATCTTGTATATGAGTCAGTTTAGGCATACACAGATCAATGCGGGGATGTATATCACCTATCTACTCACCGATGCACCCATTGGCACATGGTCAAAAACGGAAATACTCTTTGGTACTTGGTACCGTGTGGATGATTCCTTCATTTTTTCTTTTGGAATCGATCATGATAACTACACCCTAGGTTTTAGCTACGATATGAATACCTCCACCCTCCGATATGCTACAAGAGGCAGAGGTGCTTATGAATTGTCGCTTACCATTCGCAAGGCAAACGATAAAAAGATGAAGAGATTCTCAACTCCGAGGATTTAATCCTAACTTGCCGAGGTGAATATCTCTTTTAAGTTCCATTGACTTATGGTTAAAGTCGTAAGAGTAGTATTAAGTATCGTTTTATTTTTTGCATTGGCCTCGGGCGATTCCTTTGGTCAAAAAGGCAAACAGTCCCCCCCCAAGAAGAAAGAAGACCCCAAAAAGAAACTCAATCTTTCTAAGGAAGCCAAGATTGCAGAAGCGTATTTCAAGAATATGGAGTACTTTCTAGCAACAGAATATTACAACAAATCCATTAAGGAGAACTCCAAGGATTTCTATTCCATGTTCCAAGTAGCAGAATGCTACAGAAACTATTTTGATTATGTAAGGGCAGAGAAGGCCTATTCCAATGTGGTGGATAAAGCAGTTAAGGAATTTCCGTTATCGCGTTTTTGGTATGCCTCCATGTTGAAAAATAATGGCAAGTATGAGCAGTCGAAGGAAAATTTTGACAAGTTTTTAAATGATTTCACACCCGAGGATTCAGATGAGGAGTTGTATAAGAAGCAGGCTAAAGTGGAATACAATGGCTGTATTTTGGCCTTGAATGAATTTAAAAAGCCCATTAGGAATTACGATTTCAAGAATCTTAAAACACCTGTAAACGGTTCAAGCTCTGATTATGGGGCCACCTTATATCAGGGAGACACTTCTATAGTCATTACCTCCTCTAGAAAAGGATCCAAAGGCAATGACATAGATTCAAGGATGGGTGAAAGCTACAGCGACAATTATCGATTCCATAAAGTAGGCGAGAACTGGGTAAAAACGGTTGACAACGATAATTTTGATGTGGTAAACACGGAGCGGAATGACGGACCTGGTGTTTTCAATGCTGATTACAGTAAATACTTTTACAGCAGCTGTATAGAGGGGGAATGTGCCATCTATATGTCAGAGAAGAAGAATGGCAAATGGAGCAAACCCAAACGCCTAAATGACAACGTAAACTATCCTGGATTCGATAATTTTCAACCTACTCTTAGTCGCAACGCAGATACCCTGATTTTTGTATCCAAAAGGCCGGGAGGATTAGGGATGCATGATATTTATTACAGTGTGTTTGCAGAGGGAGATTGGGGGCCAGCCATCAATATGGGACCCAATATCAACACACCGTTTATTGACCTATCTCCATTTTATTACTACAAGGACAACGCCTTTTTTTACTCCACCAATGGTCGTGAAGGCTTTGGAGGACTAGATGTATTTATCGCCACAGGCGAAAATTGGGCGAACTCCCGAAATCTTGGATTGCCCTTTAACTCCAATCGAGATGATTTTTACTTTACGCTGGGAGATCGAGTTGGGTATTTGAGTTCAAACCGTTCTGGTGGATTGGGAAGCGATGATATTTATGGATTTAACATTGAAACCAGAGAGGCAATCATTGCTATGATCTATCGTGATTCTATCGACAAATACAAAAGCATATCTATGATTGGTAGGATTTCCAGAAAACCAGGCGGAGATCCTGCTGTGGATGTGGAAGCACTTTTGATGGATGAAGATGGCAATATCTTGTTTCGTCAAATGACAGGTAAAGACGGCTCGGTTCGTTTTGACAACCTTCCTTCCAACAGAAAATACAAGATCGTTACCGATCCGGCAGATCCTGACCTCAGCATAGCCTCGCAAATGCTGGAAGACAATTTTAGGAGTTTTTCCGTGTTGGGAAACTTGAATTATAAAGGAACTTCAGAACCTGCCATTGATGTAGAAGTGGAATTGGTAGATGACGATGAATTGATCTTGGCCTCCATGCGCACCAATAAAGAGGGTGGAATTCGATTTGACAACATCAATTCGGATAGGAATTACAAACTCCGTGTAGCTGGAGCTGATACCAAGGTTACCGCAGAGTTTGATTTTTCTATGGACAATCTGCTACTGCTCGGGTCTACAGTGGCTGAAACCAAGTCCTTATTTGAAAATATTTATTATGATTTGGATAAGTATGACCTACGTCCGGAATCAAGGAAAGTATTGGATGATCTATTGGTGTATTTGAAAAAGCATCCTGAAGTGCAGGTGGAAATGCGGGCCAACACCGATGCTATTGGTTCAGAACAGTATAATTTTGAACTAAGCAGAAGGAGAGGAGAAACTGCAAAGGAATACCTGCTTTCCAAAGGAATGGAACCCAGTGCTTTGGTAGTGAAGCCAATGGGAAAAGGCGTTCCTATTGCCTCCAATGAAAATCCAGTGGGCAGACAGTTGAACCGAAGGGTGGAGTTTTATATCGTAGGTGGACCAGGGTATCAGGCTGTGGCAATGGCTTATGTGCCAGAAACCACTGCTAGCATGAATCAGATAGCACAACAGTTTGGAATGAGTGTGGAAGAGTTACGTGCCCTGAATGCACGTAAAGCCAATCAGGTAGAAGCTTACGAGCCTTTGAGGGTTCGTAGGGTAGGAGACAATGACATTATTGCTCCCATAACGATGAATGCTAGTAAGAGTCTTCCAAGCGATGGTTTGGTTCAGGCCGTAGAAGCCAGGCTTGCAGAGCGAGGAACTGTAGGTGAAAGTGGAGGAACAGATTCTGAAACACCAATGACGGTAGGCAGGCCTTCTTTCTCTCTTGGTGCTTTGGCAGAAGGAGTAGAATATTATGTAGTAGAGCCAGAGAATACTTTGTACAGCATAGCCCGACAATATGGGATGAAAGCGGAAGAACTAAAGTCGCTGAATGGTTTTAAATCCAATGTTCTCCAAATTGGGCAACGCATTAAAGTTCGTATAGCTGCAGATGTGGTGATAGATGCCACGCAATATGCTGTAAAAGAAGGAGATACCCTCTTTGACATAGCCCAGCGACATGGACTCACCGTGGATGAGCTGAAGCGTATGAATAATTTGGAGAGCAATATGCTGTTCGAAAGAATGGTGCTCCGAGTGAAACCATTATAACAAAAGCAAAATAAATCGATCTGAATGTTGCCTAAAATCGCAGGCTTTACCATAGTCCGCAACGCAATAACCTTTGACTACCCTGTACTAGAATCTATAGGATCCATCCTGCCTTTGGTGGATGAAATGGTGGTGGCAGTGGGCCAGTCCGATGACCAAACCTTGGAGCTTATCAAAGGTATTGCCTCTCCAAAAATCAAAATCATAGAAACAGTTTGGGACGATACACTTCGCACAGGTGGTG
>DAINOB010000207.1:0-4752 GCA_036735585.1 Cytophagales bacterium
ATAATATAGGAGAAGCATCACTGGGGTTAAAAAAATTTGCAAGCCCTAGAATAGGATAGTTATATAGAAGCACAAAGAATAGAAATAGTGCTGTTAATACTTGATTGCTTCTGTTTCGCTTCATGATTCATATAAAAAAACAAGAAGTCCCTTAAGGACCTCTTGTTTAGAAAATTTTTTAATGATCTTGTGCTTCACCTGCACCCGATGGAATCCTTATGTCTTCTACCATATCTTGCACACTCTGAGGTGGAGCAGGAGTAAGAGAAGATACGACAAAAGATACGACAAAATTGATAACCATTCCAACGGTTCCGATGCCTTCTGGAGAAATGCCTAGGAACCAATTTGCTGGGATATTGTCAGCTGGGTCGAGAATAAACTTAAAGTATATAATGTAGATTAATGTAAACAGCAAGCCTACCACCATTCCTGATACAGCTCCTGGGCCATTCATCCGTTTGCTAAAAATGCCCATAATAATGGCTGGAAAAAATGATGCTGCTGCCAAACCAAAGGCAAAAGCTACTACTTGAGCTACAAACCCTGGAGGATTGATACCAAAATATCCAGCTACAATTACCGCAAGAGTGGCAGCAATTCTAGCAGCCATGAGTTCTTTCTTTTCAGAGATGTTTGGCATAAGCGCTTTTTTGAAAAGGTCATGGGCAATGGAAGTGGAAATTACCAGCAGGAGCCCTGCTGCTGTGGACAAGGCTGCCGCAAGGCCACCAGCTGCAACCAAAGCAATAACCCAATTGGGTAATTTGGCAATTTCTGGGTTTGCGAGAACCATAATGTCCTTATCAATGGTAAGTTCATTGATGTTCTTATCGTTGTTGTAGCTTACAATGTTGTCTCCGTTTTTATCATCAATTTTGATGAGTCCAGTTTTGCTCCAATTATCAACCCAGCCAGGCATAGCTGATATTTCTTTGTTATGTACCGTGTTGATCATATTGTATATTCCAAACGCTGCCAA
The DNA here is from genome assembly GCA_036735585.1 of Cytophagales bacterium. Lineage (GTDB taxonomy): Bacteria > Bacteroidota > Bacteroidia > Cytophagales > JAIYAX01 > JAIYAX01. The sequence continues at coordinate 983 of DAINOB010000207.1, forward strand.
AGCTGGGGCTGTGGTATAAAGAATTGCAATTAACACGAGTGCATAACCTGCTGAAGTACGGGCATCTTTTACCTTAGGTACTGTAAAAAATCGAACGATAACATGGGGCAGTCCTGCAGTACCTACCATGAGTGCAGCCGTAATGCAAAAAACATCTATGATGGGTTTTGAGCCCACAGTATAGGCATTGAAACCCAGCTCAGGCAATATTCCATCGAGCCTATCCAGTAGGTAGCTTCCATCGGATAGTGTACCGCCTAAGCCCAACTGCGGAATGGGATTACCTGTAAGCTGAATAGAAATGAAGATGGCAGGAACCATGTATGCAAAAATGAGCACACAATACTGCGCCACCTGAGTATAGGTGATGCCCTTCATTCCTCCAAGTACCGCATAAAACAGCACGATAATCATTCCTATAATTACTCCCGTATTGATATCCACTTCCAAAAATCTTGAAAACACAATCCCTACACCTCGCATTTGTCCGGCCACATAGGTGAAAGAAATAAATAGTGCGCAAATAACTGCCACCTGCCTTGCTGTTTGGGAATAGTAACGCTCCCCAACAAAATCTGGAACAGTAAATTTTCCAAACTTACGCAGATAGGGGGCGAGCAAGAGGGCCAATAAAACATATCCCCCCGTCCAACCCATAAGGTATACAGAGCCGTCATAGCCAGAAAAAGATATAATTCCGGCCATTGAGATAAATGATGCGGCTGACATCCAATCCGCGGCAGTGGCCATTCCATTTGCCAAAGGAGATACGCCTCCGCCCGCTACATAAAACTCCTTAGTAGAGCCGGCCCTTGACCAAATGGCAATGCCGATGTATAGTGAAAAAGTGAGACCTACAATGATGTATGTCCAGGTGAGAATATCCATAGTGCTATTGTTTAAAAATGGTGGTTAAAGTTTTCATTCGTTTACATCGTATTCGTTGTCCAGTTTATTCATCAAGAATACGTACAAAAAAATGAGTAAGACAAATGTGTAGATACTGCCTTGCTGGGCAAACCAAAAGCCTAGCTTGAAGCCGCCCATTCTGATGGCGTTAAGTTGGTTTACCAATAATATTCCGAAAAGGAAGGAGCTGGCAAACCAAACTGAAAGTAAAATGCTAAGGATGCGCACATTTTTCTTCCAGTATTCGGTCATTCTTTCTTTGTTATTCATTGTACATTAGATTTAGAGATAGATCATTGTTTGCAATATTATTTCCCCCAATCCTCCAGATCTTTGAAGTTTTGTGGCTGGGTTTTGGTCTAGATCCTCGTAAAGGGGTCTTCTTTGATATTTGAGTGTTATTTTAGAGTGGTGTCCTTCCATATACAGATTGGCTCCTACTCCATATTGAAAGCTTGGGTCGGCCAATGCCTCAAAGTTTTTGTAAATGCCACTTACAAATGGCTGTAGCTGTCCTGCTGATTTTACAGTGCTTCTGGGAAGAAGGTAACCTACCTCAGAATACCATATATTTCCTGTTCCAATATGCCATTGGTTGTTGCCAGCTCCTTGTCTTAAAGCTACTCCTGCATTGTCTAATGGTGCTGCATTTGTTCCCACATTCATTAATCCAATGGTTCTTAGGTAATTAGGTCCAAAATTATAATTGTACAAAACAGAATAAACGGTAAGCGCTGTTCCTGTTTCCTTGTTCAGAGGCATATCTAAAAAAGCATCGATGCCAAATAAAGCCATGTCATGTCTTTTAAGACCAGATCCGCTTATGGTGTCTCTTGTTGCCAATGCATCGGGATGATGATGCCATCCTGCGCCTATGTTAAATACTCTTTTTGCTCCTAAATAGGTGCCTACAAAAAATGGTAAAACATTGGACTCCTTGTCTAGAAATTCATAGCTAAAATACCCCTTGGTGTTCCAAGAATTGTTGTTAAAATTTTGCGCTGCATTTAAAGTATTAACCCCTGTAGGGCCGTTGCCTACAGTATGGAAAGTAGCCCGATTGGCCACAGGTGTTGCAAAGGGTTTGTTGATAGAAACGCGATAATCTAACTTTCCTAACTTTCCTTTAGCATAGTATCCAAACTCTCTTACGAATTGATCTTGAAATTCTATGGTTGGCCAATTTAAGATCGGTGCATCTAGGGCCATGAAATTCAAGGTGCTTGCAGATGAAATCCTAGAGATACCACTCCAATAATGTAGGCCTGCACCCAGATACAATTTGTCTTTTGTTATCATATATTCTGTCCATGCATCATGGATGAATACTTGTGGTTTTTTACCCGGTCCGTTGGCTCCTGCTCCTGCAGATCCTCCCGGAACTCCTCCATTTACAAATGTTTGGTTGTTGATACCAATGTGCATGAGCACCATAAACCGTGAGGAAATCTGGGTGTACCAGAGAAATCTAGATCTCCTGATACCTACATCAAAAGTCTCAGACTCAGGGAGTCCGTTCACCAAAGTGCCAGGATTATTCTGTACATATCTACCCCATATCTGATGCCATGTGATAAATCGAATATACTTGCTCCCATCCTCGTTAATTTTTAATTTAATTCCTGTGGAATAAAGGTCATTGCCTTGTCCTAGAGAGGATAGAGAAAAGAAAAGTCCTAAGGATAACAGCGTTAAGCATTTTTTAAGGTTCATTGTAATCAGTGGGTTTTTAGTTGAGCTTCTTTAAAAATGTGACCCAAATGAAAACAATGATTTACTGACCAAAAAAGACGGTATACATATGACACTATTTGGTATACATGCTATTGTTTAAACCGTTCCCATCGTATGATCATATACTTATCTCCAAGTTCTGTAATGATCATACCGGCACCGGATACCTGTTCTTTATCTTTTATAAACTCAGTTAATTCACTGTGTGTCAATATTTTGTAAGTTGGGTGGTAGGATGTTCTGGCGGGAGCTTTTATACCATGTTGTTTTACCCAATTTCCTATGCTGCTATGGCTAATTCCTAAGAGCCTTTCTATTTCACGTAAGCTTACTCCCTCTACATACAATTGCAAAGCTTTGACCACATAGTAGTCATCTATACGCTTACCTAGCTTAGGAACTGTAAAATGATACCCACATGATTTGCAGGTATATCGCTGTTTATTCTTTACAATGCCACTTTTAACAAGATCGACACTGCTACAAGATGGGCATCTGGATTGATGACTTTGCACGATGTATACATTTGATACAAATATATACCATTTGACCAAAAAAATATTCTGTCAATCCGTTTTATGCCAAAATTTAATGCTGACTATAAATGAAAAGTCCTTATTTACTTTGGTTCGCTCGAGGGGCCATACCTTCGGGTTCCTTCATATAGCTCGTATCGCTGAAACATGCATGGAATAGAACCATTCAATAAGGAGATCTTTTTAGAGGGCTTTAGGCCAAAGTTTTTCAAAGCCTGAGCGTTTCCGCTTAATACCCATACGGTGTATCCCGGGAAGTTTTTTTTGAAGGTACTTCCAATGTCTCTGTATAAGTTATCTAGGTCGCTGTGTGTAAATCGCTCTCCATAGGGTGGGTTGATGATACATACACCACCACTATCCAACGGGGGTTTGGCCTCCTTGATATCACGAACCGACAACTTTATATGTTCGTCCATTCCTGCTCGTGTCACATTTGCTGCGGCTGCTTCAATAGTGCCAAATGAAATATCAGAGCCAATAATTGGTATTTGAATCTCTTCTTTTACTTTGGACTCTTCTACTTTCTTTAGATCGTTCCACAACGTATCATCATAATCTTTCCATTGCTGAAACTGAAATTGCTTTCTG
>DAINOB010000208.1:0-4743 GCA_036735585.1 Cytophagales bacterium
CGATTTTTCAATCTTTGAGCATCAATCGGCACTTTCCATTATTTTTGTCGTTGGCTCATAGTTTTCATCTAATCTAAAATTCATGCAATCTGCCTTTCAAATTCATTGGAGAGGGGTTATTCTTCTGATATTCTTGTTCAGTGCAACCTTTGTCTATTCACAAAAGAAAAGTAAACTCAATGCGCGTTTGCTCTCTGATGCCCAAGCTGCTTTTGATGAAGGTCAATTTGAGGAAGCGCTTAAAGATTATTTAAAACTTTCGGGACAGGAGCCTGACAATGCTTTTCTTACCCTTAGAATAGGTATTTGTCACATGAACCTAAGCGAGCCTGAAAAAGCAATGCCTTACCTTTTGAAAGCTAAAGAAGGAGGGGAAGTAGCAGCTTTTTACTATTTAGGGAGAGCCTATCATATGCTTGAGCGATTGGATGAGGCTTTGGATGCACTTACTGTTTATAAAGTTAGAATCGATCCAAGAGTATACTTACAAAGCGATGTAGAAAAACAGCTTAAAACAGTGAGAACAGCAAAACGTTTGATATCAAAACCTTTGGACATAACCACAGAGAATCTGGGTGCAGTTGTCAATTCACCCTATGATGATTATAGCCCTGTATTTTCAGCCGATCTCTCTGAAATTTATTTTACCTCTAGGAGAACAGGCGGTATTGGAAGTGATAAAGATTCTGATGGTGATCCCTTCGAAGATATTTATAGAGTAGAGCTGAAAAATGGACAATGGCAACAGCCTGTAAATCTGGATACTCCAGTAAATTCTTCTAAACATGATGCGGTCATTTCTTTATCAGCGGATGGACAGTACATGCTTATCTATAGAACTACCGTTGGCTATTCGGGTGATCTTTATTATGCTGCTTTACAAGGAGACAAGTGGAGTCAACCCGAAAAGTTAAATGAGTATATCAACTCCCAGTATTGGGAGCCAAGCGCGGCTTTTTCTCCCGATGGGAGAGAAATATATTTTAGCAGCAACAGGCCTGGTGGATATGGCGGGAGAGATTTGTATGTATCCAGAAAACTGCCTAATGGAGACTGGGCCCTTCCAAGAAATTTAGGACCTATCATCAACACCTCTGAGGATGAAGATGCTCCATTTATGCATCCTGATGGTAAAACCTTGTATTTTAGTTCAAGAGGTCATGAGAATATGGGAGCCTTTGATATTTTTAGTTCCATAAAACTTGAAGACAACTTTTGGTCTGAACCACAGAATATGGGCTACCCCATTAACACCGTGGGTGACGATATTTTTTTCACCATTTCCGCAGACTACGATAAAGGATATTACTCTTCAGACAAAGAAGGTGGATTTGGCAAAAAAGACATTTACAGAATCGATATTCAAAATACCACCAGTTCTGTAGTAATCATGAAAGGAAACCTAACCGATGAACAGAAAAAACCAGTGGGGGGAAGTATTACCGTTATAGATAATAAGAAAAATAAAATAGAGGGAGTATTCCGTGCCAATGCCCTCACAGGCAAATACATTGTTGTCTTAAGCCTTGGCAAAAATTATAAAATTGTTTTTGAAAATGACGCATACTTCACCGAAACAGAACTCGTTAGTCTAGAGAATGAATCTCATTTTGCCGAAGTAGTGAAGGATATTGTGCTTAAGAAGAAATAATCTTGTTCGTCCGATTCTGTACCAAATACTTTACTTATGCAGCTATTGCTTGCTTGATTATGGGCTTTGGTCAGGCGCAGGATGTTATCTATTCGCAAGCTTTCTTTTCTGCTCAACGATTGAATCCCGCACTTACAGGCGAAACTTTTGAAAATAGGGCATTACTTCAATACAGAAATCAATGGCCTAGTATTCCTGGTGGAGTAGTGGCCACAGGCTTTAGCTTGGATAGAAGCTTGCCATTAATCAATTCTGGAGCAGGCATTTATATACAAAATACACAAGCAGGGGTAGGGGGGCTCAGTGCCACTTCTGTTGCACTAAACTATTCGTATAGATTAGATTTTTCTCGAAAACTAGCTTTCAGGGCAGGTACAGAAATTGGCTATAGTCACAGGAGTGTAAATTTTTATAGCCTAACTTTCCCCGATCAGTTGGGGCCAGATGGGCCACTTGGTCAACTGAGCAATGAAAACTACAGCAACTTAGGGAATACTGGATTTCTAGACTTGGGTTTGGGTGGAGTACTTTTTTCTCCCAAAGCTTGGATTGGGCTTTCCACAGCACATATCAATAGGCCCGACCAATCTTTTTTCAAAGATCAATCAGAGCGCCTACCCATTCGATACATTTTGCATGCTGGGTATAAAATTGATTTACAACCCAAGCAGGGGCTTATTGGTCAAGTAGATGAAATGTCCTTATCACCGCAATTAATATTTAGGACACAAGGGCCATTTAGTCAGTTGGATGTAGGAGCTGTATTAAGATTAGAGCCATTTTGGACGGGTGTATTCTACAGAGGATTACCTTTGAGGAGTAATTATGGCTTGTTTAATCAAGACGCTTTGGTTTTTATGGCAGGATTGCAACAGAAAGAGTATGTGTTTGGATATTCTTATGACGTTACACTTTCGCTTCTGAGTGCCGCTGCTGGTGGAGCGCATGAGCTCACTTTTATTTATCAGTTCAGTCTTATCAAGCAAGGCAAGCGTAGGAAGTTGCGACCGAGACAGCAAATCGGGATAAGCTACCCTGGAATATGATCAATACAGCAAAGGAAAAGCTTTTATTAGGTGAAGGAATCTTAGCACGCGGTATTCCAGGCTGGTGCTATGTGATTTCACCTAGATGCTACCATCAAGAGATTAACAGCATCATACAGTTCTCTGATGAAGCATTGGAAGCCTATATGCCATTACCTGTTTTGGATTCACTTCAAATGTATTGTATTCAAGTGCCTGATATTGCTTGGGATATGTTAGAATTTGCAGAAGATCCGTTGATCGTTTGTATGAAAGGAGTGAAAAATCTTGGCAGCAAATGGGATGGAGATGTTGCCATAATGGGTTATAGCAAGCCGTCAAAAGATGATGTTTCTCTACTGGCAGCCAAGTTAAAGGATCCTTTGCTCGCATTTCCTCTTTCTGGATCATTGTCTGAATACTGTGAATCTATCTCTTCTGAGCTCAAAATCAGCCTGTTCTGTTTTGAGCAATCCGAATATCGAACAGCCAAATACAAAGTGTATTACCTCGAAAAAAACGGTACTCTTTCACGCTTAAAATCCTAAATAGGGTTACTGAACCATCATGCAAAACCCTTTTGATCTGATATTACAGGATGAGCCATTTGTCACGCTCTCAAAAGTGGCCGATCAGCAAGGCGTTCAGACCCGATTGATTGGAGGTTTTGTAAGAGATACCTTACTTAAAAGGCCATGCAAGGATATTGATATTGTATGTCTTGGAGATGGGATTGCTTTGGCAGAAGCGGTGGCAGCATCACTAGATACCCAAGTGGAGGTAATCGTATTTAAAAATTTTGGCACTGCTATGCTGAAATGGAAGGACTGGGAGATAGAGTTTGTAGGTGCCCGAAAAGAATCTTATAGAGGAGAAAGCCGCAAACCTGAGGTGCAGGAAGGCACCATGGAAGAGGATCAGCTTCGAAGAGACTTTACCATCAATGCCTTAAGTGTGGGTATAGGAAAGGCAGATAATGGAGTCTTATATGATCCTTTTAATGGCTTGGCAGATCTCAAAAGTAAAATCCTGCGAACACCTACCGATCCACTGATCACTTTCAACGATGACCCTTTGCGAATGATGCGCGCCATTCGTTTCGCAAGTCAGTTGAATTTTGATATCGAGCATGATACGTATCAGGCGCTTTTGAATACAGTGCCTCGCATATCTATTGTCTCTGCAGAGCGGATTACAGACGAACTGAACAAGATCATTTTAAGTCCAAAGCCCTCGTATGGATTCAGTTTGTTGTTTCATACTGGGTTACTTGAAATCATTTTTCCTGAAATGACTGCACTGGCTGGCGTAGAAATTATTGACGGCTTTGCACACAAGGACAATTTTTTTCACACCCTCAAAGTACTGGATAATATTAGCCATCACACCGATGATCTTTGGCTAAGATGGGCTGCCATTTTACACGATATTGCTAAACCGCCAACCAAAAGGTTTCAGCCACCTCATGGTTGGACTTTTCATGGTCATGAAGACCTAGGAGCGCGAATGGTACCTCAGATTTTCAGACGGATGAAGCTTCCATTGAATGAGAAGATGAAATTTGTGCAGAAGCTTGTACGCTTGCATTTAAGGCCTATTGCTTTGGTAAAAGACACGGTTACTGATTCTGCCATTAGAAGGCTTCTTTTTGAAGCGGGAGATGATATCGATGATTTGATGAAGCTTTGTAGAGCAGATATCACCTCAAAGGATGGCAATCGAGTAAAGCGCTACCTATCGAATTTTGATAGGGTGCAGGAGAAATTAAAGGAAGTTGAGTCCAGAGATCATGTACGAAATTTGCAGCCGGTGCTATCAGGGGAGGATCTTATGCAGCACTTTGGAATTCCACCGGGAAAGGACATCGGAGTCATAAAAAACCATGTAAAAGATGCCATACTTGATGGGAAGATTGCCAATACTTGGGAGCAGGCCTATGATCTGGCAAAACAAAAAGCGAAAGAATTGGGCTACACTGTCAATCAATAATTACTACCCCTCTTAGGCATCCCATGAATTCCTTACATTTGCACATCATTAAAAATTACACGTACAAACTACCATGAA